>DATMNS010000121.1:0-5038 GCA_035568735.1 Chthoniobacterales bacterium
TATTTGCTATCGACCGACTTTACCAGGCAGCAAGACCGAATTCGAATTCTGTCAAGATCGTAATTCTATGGTCATGTCCATCGCTCGGTCGTGGTTTCCCGTTCCCGCTCTGCCGGCTGTGCGAAATGGCAGACCTTTCCAGTCCGCCAATGAAAGATGCTGGTCAAAGCTGGCAAAGCAGACCATGGTTTGTCGGAACAACACCGATCAGCCCGCGAATGGTTCGTAGCCTGGTCAACCACTTAGCAAAGACGAAGCCACTGTTTGGAGTCACTAACGCCTATGCACATTCTGATTGTTGAAGATGAACAGAAAATCGCCGCCTTTATCCGGCGAGGTCTGATGGAGAACGGCTTCGTCGTAGACGTGGCCGAAGATGGCGAACAAGGTTTAGAATACGCGCTCGCCCGAAAAGTGGACCTTATCATTCTCGATGTCGCGCTGCCCAAGCGCGACGGCTGGTCAGTGATGACCGAGCTTCGACGCGCGGAGATTCACACCCCGGTGCTCTTTCTAACGGCGCGCGACAGTGTGCCTGACCGGGTCAAAGGATTTGACCTCGGAGCCGATGACTATCTTATCAAGCCCTTCCATTTCTCGGAACTTCTCGCGCGCGTCCGTTCGCTCATGCGACGGTCGCCCGAACGCCGGGAGGAGACGATCACGGTGGGGGATCTGGAGATAGATCCTCGGCGGCACAGAGTAGCGCGGTCGGGAACGGCCATTAACCTTACGCCCAAGGAGTTCGCGCTACTCTTATTTCTCGCTTCCTCCGCCGGTGACATCGTCTCGCGGACCGAGATCGTCGAACAAGTCTGGGACATTAACTTTGATACCGGGACTAACGTTGTCGACGTCATGATGCGCCGTTTGCGGGCCAAGGTGGATGACCCCTTCGAGAAGAAGATGATCCAGACCATTCGGGGCGTTGGTTATGTCCTCCAAACCGACTGATTCCATCCCCGTCCCGAAGACCCTGTTTGGTCGCCGCTCCTGGTCGATCGCGTTTCGGCTGGTTCTGCTCTTTACGATTGCGGCCGCCGTGCTGCTGCTCGCGACGATGGCTGCTTCCTTGTTTACCGTGATGAAACACGTCGAGCATGACAACGACCGCTACCTGACCGACAAGCTGGCCGCACTCCGCGCCGACATCGCCTCGGACGCCGGCCCCCAATCTCTCGCCAACGAACTAAAGATCATCCGCGCCGCCGACAAAGCCTATGCGGTCCGAGTACTGAACCCGGCTGGGAAGGTCGTGGCGGAAAGCCCAAGCATGGAGCGGCTCCTGCCGATGGAGGTCTTTCCCAGGTCGCTCTGGTTGCCCGGACAGCGCCCCGAGCCTGAGATTTATTACGCTCGCAATGGCAAGACTTTTGCGCTCGTGACCTCGTTCGCCGATGTCGGCAGCCAGCGCCTCACGGTGCAACTCGCGCAAGATCGAACGCACGACGAACAATTTGCCAGCCGCTATGGCGCGCTCCTCACCGGCGTGCTCGGTTGCGCAGTGCTGACCTGCGCGGGAGTCGCATTGCTGGTCACCCGCCGGGGACTCCGCCCGCTGAAGCAGCTGGCGGAGTCGGTCGAACGAATCGGCGCGACGCATCTGGATGAGCGGGTCCTGGTCGAGCGATGGCCGGATGAACTGCAACCGCTGGCGCTCGGATTTAACAAGATGCTCGGCCGGCTCGAAGACTCCTTCACCCGGTTATCGCATTTTTCCGCCGATCTCGCCCATGAATTGCGCACGCCCATCGCCATCCTCCGCGGCGAAGCGGAAGGAGTGTTAACCAAGCCGCGCACCCCAGAACAATACCGTGAGGTGATCGAGTCCGGCCTGGAGGAGCTGCAACGCCTCTCCGGAATGATCGATAACCTGCTTTTTCTGGCGCGCGCAGAGACGATTGGTCCACTGAATCGCAGTTATATCGACGGGCGCGCGGCGATCGAGAAGATCCGGGAATTCTACGAAGCGGTCTCGCAGGATCAGGGAGTCGAGATAGTTTGTCGCGGCGAAGGGAAAGTGTATGCCGAGCCTGTCCTGTTCCGGCGGGCGCTGATCAACCTGATCACGAACGCGCTGCGTTTCACTCCCTCGGGCGGCAGTGTCACTGTCTCACTCGTCCATCAGAAGGGCGAGAGTAACGTGTCAGTCGCCGACACCGGTTGTGGCATACCTTCCGAGCATGTCCCAAATTTGTTTGACCGCTTCTTTCGGGGCGATGCTTCGCGCAGTGCCCAAGGCACGGGACTTGGCCTGTCGATTGTGAAATCGATCATGCAAATTCACAACGGCGACGTTTCGGTGCAAAGCGACCTCGGCAAAGGGACGATCGTGACCCTGAGGTTTCCAGACCTTGAACCTGCATAGTCAAAGGTGTTTGTTGGCACGGAAGTTATCGGGAAGGCAGCAAACGCAAGGGTAAGCATGAAACGAGCATCCTTCCGGCCGACAGGAATTGGCGGTTCCGATTTTCGCGTGCAAAGACATTCTGCTCTTCGCCCAGTGATGATATCGAAAGCACTTTTTGTTTCCCTCCTGCTCGTTGCTACCCAGTCGCTTCTCGGCTACGCGCTGGAAGGTGAATCCTGGACGCTGAATCGCACGGTCGTGATGCAGTTATCACTCGGCGGGCCGAGGTCCCTGAGTGATGGATTCACTTCCTTTAACGCATCGGCCCAGGACGCGCTCAACCTCTGGAACCAGCATCTCACTCATTTGCAATTCACGACCGTCCTCGCCTCGCCGGTCACTCCGGCAACCGGGGACGACGAAAACTCGGCTTTCTTCTCCAATACCGTGTTTGGCGACCAGTTCGGGACTAATGTGCTCGCGGTGACCGCCTATAACTTTCGCGGCACGACGATGGAAGAAAGCGACACCGTCTTTAACTCCGCCTACACGTGGGATTCCTACAACGGCCCGCTCAACGTCAGTGTCCCGGATTTTCACCGCGTGGCGCTCCATGAATTCGGGCATAACCTCGGGCTGAATCACCCCGACCAGGCCGGTCAAACCGTCGCTGCCATCATGAACTCCAGGATCGGCAATATCGATACCCTTCAGCCGGACGATATCGCCGGGGTGCAGTTCCTCTACGACACCGGCCCCGCCTATCAATCTTCCGTGCCCGCCCCGGTGCTAGCTAATATCTCCACTCGCGCCTTCATCGGCGCGGGCGACAACGTGTTGATCGGTGGGTTCATCGTGCAAGGAACGCAACCGGCCACCGTCATCCTGCGCGCGATCGGTTTCTCGCTCAGTGCGATCGGCTTCACGGACGCGATCATGGATCCGACGATTACGGTTTATGATTCGAACCAGCAACAAGTCGCGATGAACGACGATTGGGCTTTCACTGGGGCCGACGCCGAGACCATCGGGAGCTACCATCTCGATCCGCCCAACAGCCGCGAATCCGCCCTTTATCTCACCTTGCAACCGGGCGCCTATACCGCGGTCGTGCAGAGCTTCCTCGATGCTGAGAATCCCCCGGTGCCGGGCATCGGGTTATTTGAACTCTACGATCTTCACACCACCGGCGGCCGCGCGGGCAACATCTCGACCCGCGGTCAGGTCCTGGGCGGCGACAACGTCCTGATCGGCGGATTGATTATCGGTGGAACGGAAATCAAGACGATCATCGCGCGCGCGATCGGGCCTTCGTTAGGCGCGGCCGGCGTGGCCAACCCGCTGGCCGATCCGACGCTCGAGTTGCACGACAGCAACGGCAATCTCCTGCAGTCGAATGACGACTGGCAAGCCGGGCCGGATGCCCAGGCGATCACTTCCGATGGCCTGGCGCCGACGAATCCGAAGGAATCGGCGCTCCTCGCGACGCTTAATCCCGGCGCCTATACCGCGATCGTCCGTGGCGTGAATGGCGCGACCGGCATCGGGCTGGTGGAAGTCTACGACCTGAGCCCAGTCCCGTAATTGTTTTCGTCAGGGGGCGGCAGCAATTCCTTGGCCCGCGCCGCGGCGGCTTCGACCGCGGCCGACAACCCCGCGGCCGTTTGCCGCTCCTCCATGCGGGCCAGGCCGGCGGCCGTCGTTCCGCCGGGTGTGATCACCATCCGCCGGAGTTCCTCCGGCGACAGCTTGCTTTCGAGCGCGAGTTGCGCGGCGCCGCGGACCGTTTGCGTGGCCAGGCCCAACGAAATCTCCGCAGGCAATCCGCAATTCGTTCCGCCGGCCGCCAGCGCTTCGATCACCGTGTAGACGAACGCCGGCCCGCTCCCGGCGAGCGCAGTCACGGCGTCGATCTGCCCCTCCTCGACTTCCGTCACCGTCCCGACCGCCGCAAAAATTTCGCGCGCCCGAGCGAGATCCCCCGCCGTCGAGCGCGACCCGCGCGCCACCGCCGTCGCCGCCTGGCAGACCGCCGCCGGCGTGTTCGTCATCGCCCGCATGAAACGCGCCCTCCCCTTCCCTTCCATCGCAGCGACACCGACCCCGGCGGCGAGCGAAATGACCAGCTTGCCGTCGAGCGCAGCCGCCATTTCAGCAATCACATGGAGCACCACTCCCGGCTTCACTCCGATCAGAATCACTTCGGTTTGCTCAGCGACCTCTGCGTTCTCAGCGGTTACCGAGATTCCCACCTCATCGCGGAGGGACGCGCGTGCTGCCTCGTAAGGCTCGCTCACCAGAATTTCTTCCGGCGCGCAGAATTTCGACCGCACCAGGCCGCGGATGACCGAGCCGGCCAGTTTGCCGCCGCCGATAAAACCGAGCCGATACCGCTGGTCGTTGGTTTGTAAACTCATTGGGATACGCGGATATTAGCCGATGGTAAGCCTCGGTGTAAATTTCGGTCTCGACCTTGTCGCGGAAATCAAGGAGCTGAAAAACGAACGCCGGGCCGTCATTCTCGCGCACAATTACCAGGTGCCGGAAATCCAGGATGTCGCGGATTTCGTCGGCGATTCGTTAGGCCTGAGCTTCCAGGCCGCGAAAACCGATGCCGAAGTCATTCTCTTCTGCGGCGTCCACTTCATGGCCGAGACCGCGAAGATTCTGAACCCGGCCAAGAGAGTC
>DATMNS010000122.1:0-9489 GCA_035568735.1 Chthoniobacterales bacterium
CAAATCTGACCTCGCAAATCAGCGCCCAGAGTTAGTCGAAGATCGCGGGAGATTTGGTAGCCGTTGCCGACGCTCACCTTGCTTCGCCACGCCCAATCGTCCTGGATATCCGAGGCACGGTCCGAATTGGAAAGATTGCTCTCGTAAAACGCCCCGGTCTCCGCGCCGAGCCGCCAATCAGCGCGCGCGCTGCTCAAGCTCAGTGCCAGCAACACACCCACGAATGCTGATCTCGCCGTTTTCATCCGCGCCCCAGGTCGGGAATTCCCTCAGCCCGATTAGAAGAGTTTCGTTCCGGCGCCGTTAAGTCAATCGCCCACTGCTTTAGATCGAGCTCCCGCGCCATCTCAGCTTCTGCCGGACGACGCTGAAGAAGGAAACGCCCGGCATGACGGCCAACGGGAGAGTTTGCGGCGACTTGCGCACGGTCACCGCGGAGCCGGCTTCGAGCCGCACCGGCTCGCGCCCGTCGACCGTGAGGAAGACCGGATGATCGCGCTCGGTCGCTTCGACCTCCACGACCGCTGAATCGTCGACGATAATGGAGCGGTTGGAGAGCGTGTGCGGGCAGATCGGGGTGATAACCAGCGCCCCGGAATCGGGCGCGAGGATCGGCCCGCCGGCGCTCAGGGAATATGCGGTCGAACCGGTGGGCGTGGCGAGGATGAGGCCATCGGCATTGAACTCCGTGAGCACCTCGCCGTTGACCCGCACCGCGAGACGGATAAGGCGTGAGATTTCGCCGCGACTAAAGACGGCGTCGTTGAGACAGCGCAGGACCTGATGTGTCTCCGGGCCTTGCGGATCGAGGTGCACTTCGAGCAGGGCGCGTTCGCTGAATTCGATTTCCCCGGCGGCAATGCTGGCCACGGCTTCGCGGTAGGCCGTGGAAGCCACACAAGTAAGAAAGCCTAACGAGCCAATGTTGATTCCAAAGATCGGCTTGATGTCGTTGCCGAGTTTCCCGACAACGTTCAGGATGGTCCCGTCGCCGCCAAGGACCACGAGCAGGTCCGTCTCCCGGCCCAGGTCCTGCATGGAAAGCTCGGATTTCTGCCCGGCAAGGCTGGCCGTCTCCGCTTCAAGCTTCACCGGCAACGAGACGCGGCCAAATTCCTGCACGATCGCGCGCACGAGGTCGGCGGCCCCGGCTTTCCCGGTATGCGCGATCAGGCCGATGGTTTTTGGAGGCATAGAAAGAATTCCTGGTTGCCGTCAGTGCCGGTAATGCTGGAGGGAAACAGGCCCCCCACCCGCGCGCCGATGGTTTCAGCGAAGGCGGCGACCTTCTGTTGCGCCTTCTCGTGGAGCGCGGCGGAGCGCACGATGCCACCCCGGCCGACGTCCTCGCGGTCGAGCTCGAATTGCGGTTTGATCAAGGCGAGGATCACACCGTCTGGAGTTAGCAATTCAAAGGCATTGGGCAAGATCAAAGTCAGCGAGATAAAAGAAACATCGATCACACAAAGCTCGATTGGATCGGGGATCTCTTCCCGGGAAAGATGCCGCGCATTCGTTTTTTCCAAAGTAGTGACCCGGGGATCGTCGCGGATTTTCCAGGCGAGCTGGCCGTGGCCCACATCGACCGCGAAGACCTTGCGGGCGCCGTGCTGGAGCAGACAATCCGTGAAACCGCCGGTCGAGGCCCCGATGTCGAGTGCGGTTTTTCCTTCGCAATCGATCCCGAAATGAGCGAGCGCACCTTCCAGCTTGATCCCACCGCGACCCACGTAGCGCCGGCGCTCCGCGACGGAGATTTCGTTCTGGTCCTGGACGAAATCCGAGGCTTTCGCCGCAGTCCGGCCGTCAATTTGCACTTCGCCGGCCATGATCGCGGTCTGCGCCTGGTGGCGGCTCGGGAAAAGTCCCCGCTGGACGAGCGCCTGATCGAGTCGAATCCCTCTTGCCATGCGTTTACGAGGTCACCGGAGCAGGCTCGAATTGATGTGATTTCTGCGTAATAACAGTCCGAAGCGATTGTTTTAGAGCATTTAACGCAGTCTTCAATTGCGACATCGAGATGATCAGAGGGGGCATCAGGATGACGGTGTTGCGGATGGGTCGTGTAAGCAGTCCCCGCTCCCGCGCCTCAAGGCAGACTCGCGTCGCAAGCCGGTTGTCAGGGAGATCAAAGGCGCCGATCATTCCGCAGGTGCGAGCGCCCGTGACGCCGCGAAGTTCCCCGATTGCAGCCAAGCCTTCCCGAACTTCCGCCATCTTCGGCGGCAGCGATGCGATCGTCCCTTCCGTTCGAAAAACTTCGAGACTCGCGAGAGCGGCCGCGCAGCCGAGCGCATTTCCGGTATAGCTGTGCCCGTAGAACAGGGTCGCATCAGAGCCAGAGGCACAAAACGGCGCGGAAATTTCATGGGAAACGAGCGTCAGCGCCAAGGGCGAGTAACCCCCGGTCAATCCCTTGGCGAAAACATAGACATCGGGATGCGTTTCCTCATGCTCGCAGGCGAACATGCGACCCGTGCGACCGAAACCGGTCATCACTTCGTCCGCAAGCAGGAGCGTCCCGACCGAGTCGCACCATTCGCGCAGCCGCTTGAGCGTGCCTGAAGGCCAAATTTTCATTCCCGCTGCGCCCTGAATGATCGGCTCGATCACGACGGCGGCGATCTCGTCCGTGTTCGAAATCGCCGCCAGCTCCGCGACCGAGCCGATTCTCTGGACCGGAAGGTCCCAATCGCCAAACGCGCTCCCGAACATGGCGGCCGCCCCGAGGCTCGCCGCGCCCGCCGTGTCGCCATGATATGCATCGCGAAACGAGATGAAGACCCGCCGCTTTGATTCTTTCAGCCGCCAATACTGGCTAACGATGCGCAGCGCGGCCTCCATCCCGGTCGAGCCGTCATCGGAATAAAAAACGCGCCCGAACTTTTCCGGTGGAAACAATTGCACGATCTCTCGCGCCAGGTCGATCGCCGGAGGATTGGTCGTCCCGAGAAACGACGTGTGCGCGACGCGCTCGAGCTGTTCCCGGATCGCGGCGTTGATCCGCGGATGATTGTGACCATGAATGTTCGTCCAGATGGAAGAATTCCCGTCGATATACTCGCGGCCCCGGCTGTCGCGCACGATCGCCCCCTCACCGCCGACGAGAACGATCGGCTCATGTTCCGGAGCGCACCAATCCCCCATCGCGGTAAACGGATGCCAGACGTAGCGCTTGTCGTCGGCGACCAACCGCGCGGTGTCCCAGCTATCCATCGCGCGTCTGGTCACGGAGCATCTTGTCGACGGCCGCGAAATCTTCCGCCGAGGCACGGCGGCGTTGATATTTTCGGAAAATAATGTCGCGCAACTCGCGCACGTCACCGAGTGGCGGCAGGTCGTAGTAGGTCCATCGTTCTTCGTCGTGGAATTTCGCCTGGAACTTCCAGTGGCCGCCGAATTTCGTCACGCGCACCTCGCGTTTGCGTCCGTCTTCATCCCGCGAGGTCCATATGTGTTGACTGCGCATAGTGTCGGCTCCTTACATTAGCATCCTTGAAGGACGCGGCCAGACTACTGCTCTATCTCGCCAGCGTCGTGGTGCTGGGTGCACTTGCGGCCCCGCCGCTTTTCTGGTTCGGCCAATACCTCATCGCGCAGCGCATTTTGCCGGGTCTCGCTGGTTTTGATTTCGAGACTTACTTCCATCGCGCGCTGCTCATCGCCGCGCTCGTCCTGCTTTGGCCGCTCCTGCGCGCGGTGCGGGTGCGCGGCTGGCGCGATCTTGGACTGGAGAAAAACGCGCACGCCGGGGCTGATGTCACGGCCGGCTTTGTCATCGCGGCGGTTCCCCTGCTCTGCTGCGGTGCGGTCCTCGTCGCACTGCACATCTATTCGCCGCGACAGGCGTTTCTCTGGCACAAGATGCCGGACGTGCTGGTCGCCGCCAGCGTCGTCCCGGTCCTCGAGGAATTGCTCTTTCGCGGATTCATCCTCGGTCTGTTGCTGCGCAGTTTTTCCCGGCTCGGCGCGCTCATTCTCACTTCGACGCTTTTTTCCATCATTCATTTCCTGAAAGCGCCCGAGCTGACCACGCCTAACGACGCCGTCGCCTGGTCCTCCGGCTTCGTCTCGATCGGGCATTCCTTCTGGCAGTTTGGCGATCCGGTCCTGCTCGCCGCCGGTTTCCTGACTCTCTTCGCGATCGGCTGCATCCTGGCCGACGCGCGGCTTCAGACCCGCTCGCTCTGGCTCTCAATCGGGCTGCACGCCGGATGGATCTTCGCCAACGGCGCCTTCAGTCGAGCGACGCGCCGTGCCGCGATCGCGCTCCCGTGGGTCGGGAAAGACTTGCTCGTCGGAATCGTGCCGCTCATCATCGCCCTGGCCAGCTGGGCGCTGATGCGCGGCTGGGCGAGATATGCTGATCCGCGCGCTCCCCAATCCGTTCCGCGGGCTCGTTAGTCTCTTCTATCCGGCCTTCTGCGCGGTTTGTTCCGGCGCGGTGGAGCCGCGCGAAGATCTCTGCGCGGTTTGCGCCGGGCAGGCGACGCGCATCGTCCCTCCCTTTTGCGCAAAATGTTCTCAGCCCTTCGACGGCGCGATTACCGGCACCTTCACCTGCGCGAACTGCCAGGACCGCGTCCTCCATTTCGAGGCGGCAGTTTCCGCTTATCGCAGCCGGGGCGTGGTGCGCAAGGTGATGCTCGATTTCAAATACGGCCGCCAGATTCATCTCCGGCATCTCCTCGGCCGCTGGCTCTCGGAAACGCTGGCCGATCCGCGCCTCGCCGGCCGCCACTTTGATCTCATCGTCCCCGTGCCCCTGCATCCGGCGAAAAAACGCGAGCGCGGTTTCAACCAGGCCGAGCTGCTCGCCGCCGTCCTCCGCCGCCGCTCCGGCGTGCGCGTTGAGAATGTGCTCCAGCGGACCCGCTACACCTTGACGCAGACGCAATTCGACCGGAGCGAGCGGATGGAAAATCTCCGGGGCGCCTTTCGTTTACGGCGTGGCAGCAACGTGCAAGATTTGCGCATGTTATTAGTCGATGACGTCCTGACCACCGGTTCGACGTTAAGTGAATGCGCCTCGGTTTTAAAGAAAGCCGGCGCGCATTCGGTCCACGCGGCGACCGCCGCCCGCGGCTAAACCATGGCCATTTTTAAAAAGCCAGCGCTCAAGACTGAAAGCCGCAAGAAGCGCGAGATGCCGCCGGGCCTCTGGCAGAAGTGCGACGGTTGCGGCGAGGTCGTGCACGAAATCGAACTGGTGGAGAACGACCGCGTCTGCCCGCGCTGCGATTACCATTTCACGCAGACGGCCAAGGAGCGGATCGCGAAGTTGTGCGATCCCGACAGCTTCGTCGAACTCGATGCCCGCCTGACCTCGATCGACACGCTCAAGTTCCAGGGCATGGCGAGCTACAAGGATCGGCTGCGCAAATACCAGGACAAGACCGGCCTGGTCGACGCCGTTCTCAGCGGCCACGCGCTCATCGAAGGCTACAAGGTGGCGATCGCGGTGATGGATTTTAGCTTCCTCGCGGCCACGATGGGCTCGGTGGTCGGCGAGCGCATCACGCGGGTCATTGAATACGGCACCGCCCACCGTGCCGCAGTCATTATCGTCGCGGCCTCGGGCGGCGCGCGCATGTACGAGGGCATGCTCAGCCTCATGCAAATGGCAAAGACAAGTGGCGCCCTCGCCCTCCACGGGGAGAGACGGCTGCCGTTTATCTCCGTCCTCACCAATCCGACCACCGCCGGAGTGATGGCCAGTTTCGCGTCGTTAGGCGACGTCATCATCGCCGAACCGAAAGCGATGGTCGGCTTCGCCGGACCACGCGTGATCAAGGAAACGACGCACCAGGATTTGCCGGAGCGCTTCCAGACCGCCGAGTTTCTGGAGGAACACGGTTTGATTGATCTCATCGTGCACCGCAAAATGTTGCGCGCGCAGCTTGCGCAACTGCTTGCCTACTTCTCCTCGACGCGTTGAACGTGGGAGAGGCCTCCGTGCCGCGATCTGCGGGAGCCGGCCTCCGGCCGCGAACCCCCTACGAGGAGGCCCTCGCCTGGCTTTTCGGCACCCAGCGTTTCGGGATCAAGCTCGGGCTCGAAAACAGCCGGCGTCTCTTCGCCGCGCTCGGCGTGCTCTCGCCTAACGACAGGATCATCCATGTCGCGGGCACGAATGGGAAAGGTTCCGTTTGCGCCTTGCTCGATTCGATCTGCCGCGCGGCCGGTTATCGCTCCGCCCTCTTTACCTCGCCGCACCTCGTGACTTTCCGCGAACGGATCCAGTTGAACGGCGAACTGATCTCCGAAGAGGAAGTGGCGCGCGGCCTAACGAAAATCCGTGAACTGGTCGCCGGCTGGGATCCGCACCCGACCTTTTTCGAAATTACCACCGGGCTCGCGCTCGATTATTTTCGGAGACGCGAGGCCGAAATCATCGTGCTCGAAACGGGCATGGGCGGCCGTCTCGACGCGACCAACGCGACGCAACCGGTTGTTTCCGTCCTCACCCCGATCGATTACGACCACCAGAAATGGCTCGGCGAAACCCTGACGGAAATTGCAGGCGAAAAAGCCGGCATCATCAAAGCCGGCATTCCGGTTGTTTCCGCCCGGCAACCGGAGGAAGCCGCGGCCGTCATCCGGGCCCGGGCGGCCGAATGCGGCACCCCGCTCGCTTTCGTTAGGCAACCCTTTGACCGCTTCCCGATCGCCTTGCACGGGCGGCATCAAAAGGAAAACGCCGCGCTCGCCATCTCCGCGCTGCACACCGCGCAAATCCCGATCGACGACGCGGCCCTCGAACGCGGACTGGCCACGGTCGTGTGGCCGGCGCGGTTCCAGCAATGGAACGCGCGCACAATTATCGACGGCGCGCACAACCCGGCCGGTGCGCGCGTTCTCGCCGAGACCTGGCGGCAAATCTTCGGTGATCGGCGGGCGACGATTTTGCTCGCCGTTCTCCTGGACAAGGATGTCGCGGGCATCTGCTCCGCGCTGGAACCGATCGCCCGTCGCGCATTGCTCCCGGCGATCCGGAGCGAACGCGCCCTGCCGCCGGAAGAACTTCGCCTAACGATTTGCGATCGGCTCCCCGGGCTGCCAGTGGCCGTCGCGCCTTCGCTCGCCGCTGCCTGGGAGGAAGCGCGGCGCGACGCCGCTCCGATCCTGATTTGCGGGTCGCTGCATTTCGCCGGCGAGGCGCTCGCCTTCCTGAGCGGCGAGCCGGCTGCCTTCGAAGAGTGCTTGCAGTGAGGTCGACGCTTCGCACCGCGGAGCCGAGAGGCAAATTCGTCACGATTCCGTCCGTTCGACGCCCGTCTCGCGCTGCGCACAGCGACGCGTCTACAGGCGTCGCAACGCCCCAGCGCAAGTAACCGCTAATAAATCGCAACCCACCGGCAGCGGAACAATCGGCTTTATCCTAGCTTTCCAGTGTGAAATTGATGACGGCGACCGCCAACATCGTCCATCTTTCGCCGCCGACGCGCGCCCGGACATGCGATCAGAGGTCGCCCGCCGTGAGCGCGCGACGTTTCCTTCGTCCTCTGCTCGGGTGCGGCTTGGTGGTGTCGACGCTTTGTGTGCTGGGCGTGCTCGTCTGGCAGGGAATTACCGCGCATGGCGCGCCCGACCCGACCCAGCCGCAGACCAGCCCGGCGATGGCGTTTCTGGATATCGGCGTCCTTGTTTTCCGCGAAGGCCTCGAGTGTATCCTCGTGCTCGCGGCGCTCACCGCCAGCATGACCGGCGACAAGGCGATCCACCGCCGGCCCGTCGCCCTTGGGGCCGGACTGGGATTTGTCGCCACCGGCGTCACCTGGCTCATCGCCATCGGGATCATGAAACAACTCATCGACAGCGTGCCGGCACTCGATCTGCAGGCGGCGACGGGGCTGCTCGCGGTCGTCGTGCTGGTTGTGATCATGAACTGGTTCTTCCACAAAATTTACTGGGGCGGCTGGATTCGCGCGCATAACCGCGCCAAGAAAAACCTCCTCGCCAGCGCAACCGACAATCACGGCTCGCAGCGAAAATTGCTTTGGGGCCTGGTCCTGCTCGGCTTCACCTCGCTTTATCGAGAAGGCTTCGAGGTCGTGCTTTTTCTGCAAAGTTACCGGCTGAAATTCGGCAACAGTGTCGTGTTGGAAGGCGCTCTCGTCGGTCTCATCCTCTCGGGAATGGTCGCCGTTCTGACCTTCGGGCTGCAACGGCGTCTGCCTTATCGCCAGATGCTCATCACCACCGGCGTGCTCCTCGGCGGCGTGCTTCTCGTCATGGTGGGCGAGCAAGCCCAGGAAATGCAACTTGCGCATTGGATCTCCACCACCCCGATTCCCGCGCTCGAACCCATCGTGCGGCCGTGGATGGGAATGTGGTTTGCCGTGTTCCCGACCGTCGAAACCCTCGCCGCTCAGGCAATCGCCGCGATCGTCGTGATCGGCTCCTATTACGCCGCGCGGCGGATGGGTCGGGCGGCGGCGGCGGCCGCGGTTGCTTTGCCGAGGAAGAAGTTGCTCGGCGGGTAGGTCCGCACACGCTCCCGCTCTTGCGAATGGGTGGCTGGCGTTGAAGCCATCCCTGGGCAGTGCAACTGCCGGGATGGTGCGTTCCCAAGTGCAACTTGGGAACGAGATGCGAGATGACCGTTCGTCCCACGACGCCAAAGGCCACGGCCGAAACGGGACGCTGATTCCGCGGGCTAACGTCATGCCCCTCGTTCCCAAGTTGCACTTGGGAACGCGCTTGTCTTCGAAGTTGCACTTCGCCACCCTCTCCTCATGCGTAGTCGCTACCGCATCCTCGAGAAGCAGCACGCGCATTTCGTCACCTGCACGATCGTGGTCTGGCTCCCCATCTTCACGACCGCGGCCCGGTGCGACATTCTGGTGGAGGCGCTGACCTATTGCCGAGCACACAAGGGACTTGAGATCTATGCCTGGGTCATCCTCGACAATCATTTCCATGCCATCCTCGGCGCGCCGGACCTTGCGCGCGTCATGGCCGACCTCAAGCGCCACACCGCGCGGCGCCTGGTCGAGCAACTAGAGACTGAAGGCTGCGTCTGGCTGTTGCACCAGTTGCAGCACTACCGGCTCGCGCACAAGAACGAGAGCGTGCATCAGGTGTGGCAGGAGGGATCGCATCCCAAGGCAATGATGAGCGACGCGATGATGGAGCAGAAACTGGAATACTTGCATCACAATCCGGTAAAGCGCGGGCTGGTCTCTCCTCGCCCGGGCATTGGCGTTATTCCTCGGCGCACGAGTGGCTCCCGGGCGCGCTCCCGCTCTTGCGGGTGGATTCCTGGCGTTAAAGCCGTCCCGAGGTAGTGCAACTGGCGGGATGGTGCGTTCCCAAGTGCAACTTGGGAACGAGACGCTAGACAATCCGGTAAAGCGCGGGCTGGTCTCCTCGCCCGAGCATCGGCGCTATTCCTCGGCGCACGAGTGGCTCCCGGGCGCGCTCCCGCGCTTGCGGGTGGATGCCTGGGGTTGAAGCCGTCACGGCGCAGTGCAACTGCCGGGATTG
>DATMNS010000123.1:0-2986 GCA_035568735.1 Chthoniobacterales bacterium
TCAATTCTCAAAATTGCAGACGCATCACTTCGCCTGGAAGCATTGCCCGAAGCGCGCCACGGCGTCACCTTTCGCAACATCACGCTGCTGCCTTTTCTCGCTCACGTCCCGACCCTCCCGAAGCTGCCGCGCACGCGCATCGTCCCACTCGAAAATCTCGCGAGCCTGCCGTTCTCCAGCGCCACTCGCAAAATCGCCTCTGCTGCCGCATCGCACAAACCGCCATTAGCCGATTAGCGTCTCGCGCGCCCTCCGACCGCGAACGACCAGCCGCTCGGATGTTAGCATCGTAAAGCGCCATGGCCTCGACCGCACAACCCATCACGCAGACCGCATCGCCGCTGCCCGCGGTGCAGCGCTATTTCGAGGTATCGCTTTTTCTGCTGGTCGCTACCGGACTACTGGCCATCATCTCGACCGGCAAACTCGATATTTTCTCCACCATAATCACGTCCCTCGCACTCGCCTACAAAGCCGTGCGCACCTGGCGCGCCTGCGGCCCGGAGCTTTCCTCCCGTGTCGCCACTGGTATGGTGTTGGCCTACTTTCTATTTTTCCCGTTCGATATTTGGGTTCTCTCGCGCGACCTCGCGCAGGGCGCGCCCAACACCGCGCTCTACGCTGCATTGCTTGCAGCCATTCACCTGCTGATTTTCGCCACGCTGGTGCGCCTTTTCTCCGCGCGCACCAATCGCGACTACGCGTTCCTCGCGGTTCTCGCGGTTGCGGCCATGCTCGCCTCCGCAATTCTGACCGTCGAGACCGGCTTTTTGGTCGCGCTCACGATTTTTCTGATCCTTGCGGTCTCCACTTTCGTCGCGCTCGAGATTCGCCGCAGCTCGGTGGGTGCGGTCACGCCTCCGTTCGACGCGGGCTCGCCAACGGCCTTGCAACTGAATCGCGCGCTTGGCGTTACCTCAGTCCTCGTCGCTGTAAGCGCGCTGCTGCTCGGCGGCGTGATTTTTTTCCTGATTCCGCGCTTCACCACCGGGTACCTTAGCGCGCTCAATCTTCAGCCCACGCTGATGACCGGCTTTTCAGACAATGTCGAGCTCGGCGAAATCGGAAGGATCAAACAGAACACGGCTGTGGTGATGCGCATTCACGTCGAAGGTGATCCCACGCAAGCTTCGGAGATCCACTGGCGTGGCATCGTCCTCACGGATTTCGATGGCCAGCGTTGGTTCACGCCTGCCGGCTCGGAAACCATTCTCACTGGTGACGAGGACGGCTTATACTCCTTCGCCTCGCCGACGCTTCCGTCCGCCGATTTCCACCAGCTGCATTATGCGATTCTGATGGAACCGATCGCCACCGACGCCATCTTCGTGGCTCCCCGCCCCGAAAACCTGCACGGCCGCTTCTTCGACGCAGTCACGCGCCCCGGCATGCCTCCGCGCCGCGGCTACCTGCTCGTTGACCGAACCGGCTCGGTCTTCAATCCCTCTCACAACGAGATGAAAATCCGTTACGAGGGCACTTCCGCGCTGCCGATTATTCCGCCATCTGTCTTGCGCCAGGCATCCGCCGAGTATCCGAAAGCGATCAGCGACGCCTATCTCCAACTGCCGGCGCTCGATCCGCGCACGCGCGACCTCGCCGCGCAGATCACCTCCAAATTTTCAAATGAATATGACAAGGCCGCCAACGTCGAGCTCTACCTGAAAGCGCACTATGCCTACAGCCTCGATTTGACTGGCCCGCGCGCGGCAGATCCGCTCGCGAATTTTCTTTTTGTGACCCGATCCGGCCACTGCGAATATTTTGCGTCTGCGATGACGGTTCTTCTGCGCGCCGCCGGAGTTCCCGCGCGCTATGTAACCGGATTCCTCCCCGGCGAGTACAACGATCTCGGCGGCGATTACATCATTCGCCAAAGCGACGCGCACGCGTGGGTCGAGGTCTATTTCCCGGGCTACGGCTGGATAACGTTTGATCCCACTCCGGCAGGAGACTCAAAGAGCGCCGGAGTATTCGCGCGGATGTCGCTTTACTGGGATTGGTTCCAATACGCCTGGAGTGAATGGATCGTCAACTACGATTTCGGGCACCAGATCGCTCTCGGCCAGGGCATTCAGAAATCATCGAGCAGTTGGAGCGATCGCGCCCAGCAGTTTTATCACCGGAAACAGGACGAAGCCATGCAGTTCCTGCTGGCGCTTGACCGGCGCACCGAAGCATCGCCCTATTTCCTGCCCGGCGTGCTCGTGTTTCTGATTGCGCTGCTTATTTTTATGCGCGGCCGTCCCGTGATCGGCTACTTATTCGCCCGCTGGACGCTTCGCGCGCGCCGCGGCGGCAACCTCACCGCCTCTCTCGCGGTATTCGAGTACCGCGAAATGCTGCGCCTGCTCGAGAAACACGGCTGGACGAAACGCGAGTCGCAAACGGCTCTGGAATTCGCGTCCGCCATTCCCGCGACGAATATATCCCAGCATGTCGCCCAAATGACCGAGCTGTACCACTCCGCCCGCTTCGGCAATCATCCCGCCCGCGTAGATCAAATGTCGTCGCTCCTCCGCTCCATCCGCGACCTCCTCCACTCCCGCAAATCCGGAAGCGCAGCAGTGGGTATTACTTTGCTATTGCTCACGTCCTTCTCACTAGCTGGTCTCGTTCGTGCTCAGGGCACCTCGCCCAGCCTCTCTGGCGACAATTCCGACTGGTGGTCGATAATGAAAGAAGATGTGCCGCGATCACCGCGTCAGCCGGAACATAGGCTCTTGGCAGCAACCAATTTCAAAATTCTCGGCCTTTCTATCAACGAGGATGATCTTTTTGCAATCGGTGACTTTCTAGGCAGAGCTGCCTCTAAATTCGGTCGGGCCGAGGAAGTAGACCGGGGCGACGCTGCTTCGGGGCGTGCCCAAATTTGTTATAAGTCGGGAGAGGGATCGCAACGATCGTATCTAGTCTTTGAAGGAGGCGAAACGGATCTCGCTTTTTATTTATTCTCCGGAGGTCCAGACTGGGGAGGAAACCAGTA
>DATMNS010000124.1:0-2450 GCA_035568735.1 Chthoniobacterales bacterium
GACTGGGCCACAAAAAAGGAGCGTGTCGCCGTCCGGCACCGCGGTGACGCCGATGTTCTCGCCCGCTCGGTCGGCGAACTCGTGGCGCCAGCCCAGGCAAGGCCCGCGGCGTGGTGCAGTGATCTGTATTTGACGCGCCAATGCCCGCCAAAGGAGTATCCTCCAATGGGTGAAGAGATCGAAAGTGGCTCCTAAACTATCGTTTGCGCAAGCCAACGCTATCTGCTTGGGACTTCTTCCGATCGGCAACTCGGTATTCGACATCATGAATCGACTCCCAGGGGGCAGGATTCGCCGCTTGGCTGCCCCTCCATGAATTTCTCGAGTCGTTCGCAGAGACACCTGACGAGCTTGAGTTGCACCGCAATTGCGTTGTGGAATTGGCCAAGAACTCGCTGGCACGACTTCGGACCTTCCGAGTCGATGAAGAGCAACGCCGGCAACTTTATTTTTCGCCTTTTATTCAAAATTTGAGAGACGAACGGGATAAGGCGAACGGCGTTGCAGAACAGGAGTTGAGTAAACGATATTCGTGGGAACAACTCGCGTGGCGACGCGAAATCGATCCGATTCAGCGACGACGAGTTCTTGCCTCGGTCAATGACAAGAAAGGTTATGACACGCTATGGTGTACGGTGAACGACTTGCAAAGAAAGCGCTTGAAGCAGGAGGCGACACGACATGCCACAGGCCTTTCGCGAGCATACACGTTCGATGAGGATGGCCGCTACGCTCTTTTATCTGCCGTTATGGAGCGGGAAGCCGGGCCCCTAGGATTCAGTGCTGACAAGTTGAGGTCGCGTATCTATTCACCGGTCTTTTGGAAGCAAGTGACTGAAAGCTGGGGCCTCCTCTGGACATTGGAAGACCCCGACGGCATGTTTTTCCATAATTCGTCTGAGGGACACTTTCGGCCGGCTCTCAAAATCGGTAACGCCGCATTGAGGGATCCTGAAAAGGTCGAAGCTGGCGAGCTTTTATCGATTCGCTACCAAAGCATCATACCGGGGTTTTATAATGCATTACCTTACCTTCTCGGGCGTCGACGAGCTAGAGACAATAATCAGGGCACACCTTTGTTTATACGGTCTGATCGCACCAATCATTGTGGAAGCAATAAGGACCGCTTTGCGAAGCTCATTATGAGCGCGCCCGTGTGTTGAGGGCGGGGCCCGGCCCGGAAAGTTATTCCGTCGCCGCAGCGAAACTCACGATGGTTTTGGCGGCTTCCAACTCTTTCACGAGACGGGCCAGCTCCGGCCGCGACACGCTGCCCTCTGCGACCCGCACCCGATAAAGGCCGCCCGGCTTCGGGCCGTCGACGATCGCCGCACCGCGGTCGTCCAGGAACTTGTTCACGTCGGCCATCGAGGCCTGCGGCGCGAACCGCACCAACGCATAGGATCCGATGCTCAGTCCGCGCGTAACCGGAGCGGATGCCGTTTCGAACGTACCGCCATCGCGCTGCTCCAGCGCCATTCGTGTGATCACGCCGGCCTGCAGCACCACGATCACCGCCGCGGCTGCCGCGGTCCAGGCCAAGGCGCGCGGGGAGAAGAATTCCGCGATCCGGGCGCCGAGGCTCGGAGTGAAGGCTGCCCGGCGCACGACCCGGCGGTCCTGGTCGATGGCGCGAAACAGCGTCTCCATCGCTCGCGCCGAGGGCGCCCCGAGGGACTCGTTGAGTAGGATGGTTTCGGTCAGTTCCTCCCGCACCAGGGCGAAGCGGCGGGCGAGCTCGGGGTCGCAGGCGAGCGCGCGCTCGACCTCCGCGGCCTCATTGGCGTCGAGGGTGCCGGCGGCGTGCCACGGCAACAAGTCTTCGAGGTCGCCTTGGGAGAGTCTGTCGTTCGAATTCATGGCCAACCTCTATCCAATCCCGCTGCCTTGAGCAGCTCTGAGAGTTTCTTGCGCGCGTAGAACATGCGCGTTTTGACGGTGGCTTCCGGGATACCGACGATCTCGGCGACTTCCTCGATGGATTTCTCGTGGTAATAGACGAGATCGATCACTTCCCGATGTTCCCGCGAAAGCTGCTCCAGGCACTTTCGCAACAGCCCGCTCTTGTCCTTTTTCTGCAACGAGACTTCCGGTGTGTCCGAAGTGTCCTCGATTGCCCCCGCCGCTTCTTCATCCAGTTCCTCGTCGGGCTTGCGCCGCATCGAGGATAACGCCTTGAACCTTGCGATGGCCAGGAGCCAAGTCGATACCGCGCTCCGTCCCTCGAACCGATCCGCCTGGCGCCACACGTCCAGAAACACCTCGCTGATCAGGTCCTCGGCACTCGCCTCGTTGCGGACGAAACGAAGCACGAACCGGTACACCCGCACATGATGGCGCGCGAACAGAACCTGCATCGCGAGCCGGTCGCCTTGGGCGATCCTACCGACCAGAACTTCGTCCGAGGCTGCAGAGTTCGCGCTCAACGATCGGCTCGTAGGGTTTGTCGC
>DATMNS010000125.1:0-3846 GCA_035568735.1 Chthoniobacterales bacterium
GGCCATCAGGACCACCCGGCCTGCTTCAAGTGACTCCGGCGTCGCACCGTAAAGCGGGCTGTGTTTATCGATGACGTGCCGGAGCGTGAGCGCGGCGGGAAACGTCGGTAGCCGGTCGAACTGGAGTTTAAGGTTGTAGAAGAAGCGAAAGTCACCGCCTTCCGCTAATGGCTCATCGCGATTGAAAAAGATTCGAAATTCCGCCTCGACCATGCTCTGCTGATGCAAATTGCCGACGCGCAGCATGAGGGTGGGCTGACCGTTCAAAGGCGCGATCACAATGGATTTGCTGAAGACGATGTGCGCGGTGGGCCGCGAAAACCGGACAAAGATGAGGCCGGCCATGACGGCAACGAGGAAGATGCCGATCATGATTTCGATGGTGCTAAGGATATTACCGTAAAGGCCACTGGGAGCCATGGTCCCGTAGCCGACGGTGGCGACGGTCTGCACGCTGAAGAAGAAGGCATCGAGGAAGGAGCCGGGCCGCATTCCGGCCACGCAACCCTCCTTGGCCGTATAGAGCGCGGCGAAAAGAAGATTGAGCGCGACGTAAACCGCGCCGACAAAGGCCGCGAACTTCGACCAGGTCAACCCAAGCAGCCATTGATAGGCGTCGCGCCACTCCCACCTCTCGGTATTGAGCTTGAGGAATTCGATCTGGCCCGAGCGGACGGAAATTGGAGCGCGCGTCTTTCTCATAAATAGAGTGTAACCATTTTCTGCGCGCGCGCAGATGTTCGCCGACGGCCGCACGGTTCAAACATGCTCCGAAATGGTGATCGGCCTGTGGCGGACTGAAGCGCTGAAATCAACCGGACCAAAAAATCATCGCGGCCGAGGTCGCGGAAGAAAGCTGGAGACGAGCAAGGCGCCAAAGATCGCGACACAAGTCCAGGCAAACCAATCGCCGGTGCGCGTGTAAAACGTTTCTGCGCGTGGGATGTTTACCTTCCCGGTGAGCGAGACGAAGCGGCCGGGCTCCGTCGCCGCTTCGGCCAGAATGCGACCGCGATTATCGCTCAGAGTCAGAAGCCCGCTGCGCGCCGCACGCGCCAGCGCAAAGCCATTCTCGACCGCGCGCAGGACGGCCATGCGCGCGTGCAACCAGCCATCAAGTTGGAAGTCCCACGCCGGGACGAGCAGCAAGCTCGCCCCTGCGCCGGCATACTCGCGGCTGAGCTGGGGAAAATCCATGTCCTTGCAAATTTGCAATCCCCAACGCCCGGACGGCTGATCGACTACGACTCGTTTATCGCCGGGTTTTTCTGGCTCGACCCCGGGCAAAAGATGATGCTTGTCGTAATTCGCCACCAGCTTTCCCGCGGCCGAATAAAAGCGGGAAGAATTGAAGGCGGCGGAGGGCGTTTTCCGGACCAGACCGAGAACGATCGCCGAATGGGTCGCAGCCGCGGCGGAAGAGAAGAGCGCGTCCACTTGCGGCAATGCGCTCTCACTGACGCGCCCGATTTTTTCCGGGAGCACGACGACCTGTGTTCCGGCCGGCGTCGCGCGGCGGATTTCGTCGGCGTAGTCATGCAGGAGTGCCAGGGTTTGTGCTTCTGGGCCGAGATAGACGCTCATCGGCACATCTCTGGCGATAAGTGTCACCGTGACGAAGGGAGCGGAAGAATTCGAGCGCAACCGCCATCCGCCATAAAGAAACACCGCGCAAATGAAGCTCGCGACCGTGATCGCCAGCGCGCGACGACGCCGTGGTTCTCCAGCGCCGCCCAACAGGACGGCGATCGTGCCGGCGAAGAGAAAGACAAGGAAGCTGATGCCCCAGATGCCAGTGAGCGAAGCGATCTGAATGATGGGAAGCGCGTTCATTTGGGTGTAGGCCAGGTTTCCGAAGGTGCTATGCGGCGAGCCGACCTCAGTGAGATATTCGTAGGCTACCCAGTAAGCGGGCAAAGCAAGCGCCGCCCGGAAGAGCGATCCGCGGCGGAGAAAGCCGCGCATGAACAGAACCCCTACACCGAAAGCGATCGCCGGGACGAACAGGACAAACAGGATGATCGGCAGCGGCAGCTCGAGCCCATGGGCGAGATAGTTCCATAGGTTCATCTCGCCGATCAACCAAGTAACCGCAGCGAGGAGAAAAGCGACACCGGCGCGGAGTCGTGCCGCAATCATGAGCACTGGAATTGGCGCGACCCAAAGCAACCAGTAAATGGGATGCAGCCCGGTGCCAAGATAGAGCAAGGCGGCAGACACGAGCGCGGCGGCGGCCGCGAGAAGAACCTTACGCGCCCCCTTATCCGCTAACCGCTCACTATCATCGGGCGAGTCGGACATTCATTGAATGTCGCATCGAACCTGGGACAGAGCGAGTTCCCAAACCAGGTTGCCGGGGTCGCGACCTGTTCGCCCTGGCCTCACCCGGCGCCTGCGAGCAAGTTCAGTAACCCAATTCCGCTTTCCTCGCCTCCGCCGTGGGCAGAGGATCCTTTTTCGTCTCGATGGCGCCCTGGCCCGACTCTTGCACCCGCCTCGCCTCCGTCGCGTTGAATTCAATGTCCGCTTGAAACTCCGGCGGCACGTCCTCCCCGGCGTAGATGGCGTGCACCGGACATTCATCCACGCAAGCCATGCAATCGATGCATTCCTCCGGGTGAATGATCAGTTGACCTTCCAACTCGTAAAAGCAGGCCACCGGGCAGACCACCACACAATCGGTGAATTTACACCCCACACATTTATTGGTAACGACATGCGCCATAAATTATTTCTCTCCCAGGTTCATCGGGCTTACGGAAGCAGGCTCGACGACGCGGTGCAAGTTGCCAACGCGTTTTTCAGAAAATACAGTCGATCGCGGGTTGCCCTGATTTGACCGACAATCGGCTGGGGACCAAAACTCCGGGAGAAGCCACGCAAAGACACCGTCAAGGAAGCCGACCATCCGCTCTGCAAAGCAAAATAGGTACCAACATCCCCCGCCCTCTGGCCGTGCTTTCCCGCGTTCCTGATTAATCTTCCTGAGCCTCCCAGTTGTCCGATTCCAGGATTTGGGTCGCCGGGGCGCGTGATCGCCGGGCCGGCGACGCCGCCAACGACCTGCATACGCCGCGCAAACCGCAGACGACGAGGTTTGGCCGAAGGTTCGGCCGACCGAGAAACGATCTATCCGAGCTTCGTTGTTAGGAGTGGGAAAGGAATCGCGGCAGTAGGACCGAGAGAAGATCGATCGTGAAGTGACCAACCATATTGGCGACGAGGTCGCGCCGCCAGAGATAGAAGACGGTCAAGAGTGCGCCGAGAGCCAGCGCGAGAACTACGTTGGCCCAACCGTTGGTCCCGTGCCCGAAGGCGAAGATCAAGAGCGGAATGATACCCGCCACCCAACGGTTCAACCCGAGCGACTGAAGCCGTTCGATCGCGTAGCCGCGATAGAAAAGTTCCTCGACGACGCGGTGCAAGTTGCCAACGCGTTTTTCAGAAAATACAGTCGATCGAGGGTCGCCCTGATTTGACCGACAATCGGCTGGGGAACAAAACTCCGGGAGAAGCCACGTGAAGACACCGTTAAAGAAGCCGGCCATCCGCTCTGCAAAGCAAAATAGGTACCAACCTCCCCCACCCCCTGGCCGTGCTTTCCCACGTTCCTGATTAATCTTCCTGAGCCTCTCAGTTGCCTGATTCCAGGATTTGGGTCGCCGCGGCTCGTGATCGCCGGGCGGCGACGCCGCCAGCGACTTGCACACGCCGCGCAAACCGAAGCCGACGAAGTTTAGCCGAAGGTTCGGCCGACCGAGAAACGATCTATCCGAGCTTCGTTGTTAGGAGTGGGAAAGGAATCGCGGCAGTAGGACCGAGAGAAGATCGATCGTGAAGTGACCA
>DATMNS010000126.1:0-3140 GCA_035568735.1 Chthoniobacterales bacterium
GAGGTCTGCGTCCACGCTCCGCCGACTCGGGATGACAAGCTTTTTGGATTTGTGAGATGAGTTGTAGTTGATTCGACAAATGAAATGGATCACTCGCAAAGGCGTAAAAGTGGACCGGGTGGCCTGCCCGTGGTTGATCAGAAAATTTGTCGATCCCGATGCGGAGTTCGTCTTTCTTCCACCCGAGACCGATTGGGCGAGTGTGAAAGACGGCACGGTTTACGACGTGCCGAATTGCGAACTCGGTCATCGCGGCGAAGACGTTTCCTTCGATTCCATCCTGAAGAAATACGAGCTGACCGATCCGGCGCTCCGCCTTCTGGCGGAGATCGTCCGCGCAGCCGATTCGCATCCCTCCAACCCCCACCCGGCCGGCGAGGGCTTGCGCTGGGTGGCTCACGGATTCAGCGCACTCGGACTGAGCGATCACGAAATCCTCGCGCGCGAGTTCGTGGTTTACGATGGGCTCTACGCCGAGTGCCAGCGCCGGGTTCGTTGATCGACCGGTCCGGCTGATGAAAAACAGGCGCTTTCTCGCGGAATTCTTCGGACTGCGCCGCAACCTCGTCATCCTGCTCATCGCCATCTTCGCGATCGGCGCGGGAGAGGAGTTGTGGATGCGCTTCATCCCGAAATATCTTGAGGCGCTCGGCGCGACGGTTTTCATCATCGGCACTTTCGATGCGATCCGCACCCTGCTCGGGGCGATTTACGCCTATCCCGGCGGTCTGGTGGTGGATCGCTGGGGATTTCGGCACGCTTTCATCGCCTTCAACCTTCTTTCCATTGTCGGCTACGCAGTGGTGTTGCTCATTCCGCATTGGGGCGCGGTGCTTTGTGCGATGTTTCTCTTCCTCTCATGGACCTGCTTTTCGCTTCCGGCAACATTCTCTCTCATCGCCGAAACACTCGACGCGAATCGCCACTCGATGGGAATCGGAATGCAGTCGGTGATCAAACGGCTGCCGATCATGATCGCTCCCTTTCTCGGCGGCGTGCTGATCGATCGCTTCGGCATGATCAACGGCGTGCGAATCGGGCTGTTCGTTTCGATCGTCGTCTCGGCCGCCACGATCGCGGTGCAACGACAACTGCGCACCGAGGCACCAGCGACCGCCCCGGCAGGCCGGGAGCGGTGGACGTTCCGGCGCAGCCTAACGAGTTTCAACGCGCCGCTGCGTCGCCTGCTCTGGAGCGACATTCTCATTCGCTTTTGCGAACGGATCCCTTTCGCCTGGGTGGTGATCTACGCGATGGACTATGTTGGCACGGATGCGAAGCAGGTCGGTCTCCTGACCACGGTCGAGATGCTCGCGGCGACGTTGTGCATCATCCCCGCGTCGCATTTTGCGGATAAGTATGGCCGCGAACCGTTCGTTTTCGTCACCTTCATCATGTTCACGCTTTTCCCGATCGCGCTCTGGTTGTCGGGGAGTTTTGCCATGCTCGCGCTGGCCTTCGCGATTCGCGGGCTGAAGGAATTTGGCGACACCTCGCGCAAGGCGCTCATCATCGGCTACAGCGATCCGCAGCGGCGCGGGCAAGTGATCGGCACGTATTACCTGGTGCGCGACCTCGTCGTCAGCACCGGCGCGCTCTTCGGCGCGTTGCTCTGGAAGTTTGGTCCGGGCGTCAACTTCGTCACGGCCAGCGGCCTCGGCGCGGTCGGTACCACTTACTATCTCATCACCCTCCGGCGCACTGCCGGGCCCGGGGTGCCGGCGCCGGTGTCATGATCCCGAAGTTGCCCCGACTAACAATATTGCAACCAATTCGCCAACAGATCATTCGCGTGTTCTACCCAGCCGGGAATGGGAGGATTGTGCTCCGGACCGAACAGGATTGGGAAAAGGACGTCGAGGTCCGCTCGGTTGAGCCGGAGGGCGGCATTTCCGAGTTCCTGATCGAAACGGAGCGGCCTTACTTTTATTTCAAGCCGATTCTGCTCCGCGACGGGACCGCCCAATGGTCGCGCGGAGAAAACTTTCTGGCGGTCGCGACTTCTGGCGCGCCGCTGAAGGTCCATCCCTACTTTTTGGAGGACACGCATTGCAGCGTTTGCGAATTGATGCCGCCGCTCGCGAGCAGCGCCGGCGCGGAACATCGCTTTCGCGTCTTCCTGCCGCCGGGTTATGGCGAGAACACGCTTAAGAAATATCCGGTGCTCTACATGCACGACGGGCAGAATCTCTTTTTCAAAGAGGAAGCGTTTCTCGGCAACACCTGGCGGGCCGACGAAGTGCTCGGCGTGCTCGATCGAATGAACGTAATCGAAGAAGTGATCGTGGTGGGAATTTACCCTCACGAACGCATGCGTGAATACACCCAGCCCGGTTACGAGGATTACGGACGCTTCCTGGTCGAGACACTCAAGCCCCTGATCGATGCGAAATATCGCACCCTGTCCGGCCCCAAAGATACCGCGGTGATGGGATCCTCGCTTGGCGGCGTCGTTTCTTTTTATCTCGGCTGGCAATGGCCCGAGGTCTTCGGCAAGGTCGCGTGTCTCTCGAGCACGTTCACTTTCCGGGACAATCTGCTCGAGCGCGTGACCGCGGAGAAGAAAAGGAACATCAAGATTTACCTGGATAGCGGCTGGCCCGGGGACAACTACGAAGCCACCCGCAGCATGCGGGATCGTTTGCTCTGGAAGGGATATCGTCCCTGCCTGGAGTTGCTTTACCTCGCTTTCCCCCGGGCGAAACACGACGAAAACGCATGGGCCGAGCGCAGCCCGGTTCCGTTGCAATTTCTCTTCGGCAAGCTGCCGGTGTTCCAGGGAACTGGAGCCTAGGGGCTCCGTTCCCCTTTTGTGAAATCCGCCTAATTTGGCGAAAAAAGAAGCTCGGGAGTGGTTGATTTCTCGAGGGTCGAACCCCCTGCGAGACCTTTTTCTGATTTTGGGAATCTAGCCGGTTCGCTTCGGTCTCGTTCGAGCCCTACACGGTCCGGTACTCCCGCGACTGCGGGATCATTTGCGGCTTTTCTTTAGCCGAAATCGAAAATCGACGTGGTGATTTCTCCTAGGACGGGCCCTTCTCCGCGATAGCCGCGAATCGGCGGTGCGCACGATTTCTCCGCGTCCCAATCGAACGTGCGCGATCCATTTAATCGAATCAATAAAGGGTAAATAAAGTTCT
>DATMNS010000127.1:0-17430 GCA_035568735.1 Chthoniobacterales bacterium
TAGCTGGTTCCCGTGGCGATCGCTGTGAGAAACGCGGCCGCGATCTGTGCTCCACGGATACACGGCGCCACTATGATTTCAGGAGCGCCAGCCTCCAAGCGCCGTATTGTTACGTTTGCATGACGAGCGTTGCTCCGTGCCCGGTAAGTCTCCTCGACTTAAAAAGCGCCTGGTCACACTCGCGGAATGTTCCGATTGCGTTACAATGGTGTCCCAGATGAGTTAAAACAGGAGCTAGCGCTATCCCCTGGCTTGCTCTTACCGGCAAATGATCCTCTGGAACTTTTTCATGCATCGTGAAACGCGGCGGGTTAGCGCGCATCCTCGGTACTGGCCGCGGAGGCTGGGTGAACGAACCTACCTCGTCAACGCTTACTTTGGGGCCCCTGGACCGCCGATTGTCGAGAGCCTTGAACTCCTGGCTGGAATTTTCACGCGGAACAGTTTTTAGAGTTCACGAGGGAACGAAGAGTCGGTTCGCGTTGAGGTTTCATTTTAGATGCGCTTTGATATGGCCATGCGAATACTTGTAGTCGGCGCCGGTGCGGTTGGCGGATACTTTGGCGGTCGACTTGTCCAGGCCGGGCGCGACGTGACCTTTCTCGTCCACCCAACCCGGGCGCAACAGCTCGGTCGCGCTGGCCTTCGCATCATCAGTCCGCATGGTGACGCGGTCCTACAGCCGAAATTGGTCGACGCGGAGGAGATCGACGCACCTTACGATCTCGTTTTCCTCAGCGTGAAGGCTTATGGGCTGGAGGCGGCGACGAACGATTTCGCCGCGGCCGTCGGACCGGAAACAACCATCCTGCCGGTGCTTAACGGGATGCGTCACGTCGATCTCCTAGCGAAACGTTTCGGAGAACATGCAGTCATCGGCGGCGTCTGTCTCGTCGCGACCGAGATCGACGAGGAGGGTCGCATCGTCCAGCTCGCCGACTTTCAGCGACTTACTTATGGCGAGAGAAACGGTCAGGTAACGCCCCGGGTAGAAATGCTCGACGCGACGCTGCAGGGCGCGGGATTCGACGCCTGTCTGTCGACCAATATCGTGCAAGCGATGTGGGAGAAATGGGTCCAGCTCGCCAGCCTTGGCGCCATCACCTGTTTGATGCGCGGGGCGATCGGCGAGATCGTGGCCGAACCCGGCGGAGCCGACCTCTCACTCAAGGTAGTGGACGAATCAGTCGCCATTGCCACGGCCTGCGGCCACAATCTGCCGGAAACATTACTCTCACGACATGCCGCCCTGATGACCACGCCGGGATCTCCGCTCGCGTCCTCGATGTATCGCGATCTGCGCAAAGGCGCGCCGGTCGAGGCCGATCATATCCTGGGCGATTTCATCGAGCGCGGCGTCGCGCACAAAGTCGCCGCGCCATTGTTGAAGGCCGCTTTGGTTAATCTCCGGGTCTATCAGGGCAGGCTCCCGAAGCGTTGAGATGCGCGGCTGTAATCCGCCACGACGCCCGCCTCAACTCTTCACGAGTGGCAGAAATTCTTCCCGCTCGATCTTGCCATCGTTGACCGCATAGACCTCCGACATTCGCCTCCGCTTCTTGGAATCCTTGCCGGTGACATCGATGTCGTATCGCACGACAGACCGGTCGTGCGCGACAAAAGGACCACTCCTTTCAAAACTGTGTACCTCCATCTTGTTCGCCCACCAATCGACCTTCTCGCGCACGCCTTTGATGCCGTGTGCTTCCGGCGAACTGCCGTCATTCCTCCGCGCTTCCACGCTCACCATGCCCTTGTCATACAAGGTCTGGACCGCTGCAGTTTCCCTAACGACCGCGTTTGTCAGAAGAGCCAGGATAAGATGCCGTCCGTCGCGGCACACCTGGAGCTCGCTACCTAACGACCGAAAATTCCACGCAACCCACCGTGCGACTCCGGCTTTTGCGCGAGCTGCGCCGGCCAGCATTCCACGATCTCGAGCGCAAGGAAGCGGGAGAGGGTCAGGCGCGCGAACTTGATGTCGAGCCGCAAATTCTTGGAGATCTGCGCGATCGATCGAGTGCCGTTAAATTGCGTGGCAAATTGCGCCTCCGCGACGGTCAGGCGCAAATGCTGCACGCGCTCATAGCCGTCACGGGTGTAAGCCGGCACCGACGACGTATCCGGCATCGCCTTCGTGTCCAGCTCCTGATACTGGACAAAACGCAGGGTACTCAGTGCCCACTGATCAATGTGATCCTCGGACGACGGCAGATCGACGGAATAAACTGGCAACTCCTGTTGCTCGAAGGTGAACCGGACGCGATCCGTCCAGAGTTGCGAGAACAATTTCTGCCCGTAGTGCTGCACGAGCTGCAAACCCGGCTCGCGCAAGATCAGCCCCTCGTTCGCGAGGGTGATAAATAAGGGACAGCCATCCGTCATTTGGCGCGAGCGCGCTGCTTCAATCTGCGCGCGCTCGACGTTCAACAAAGTGACGGGCGCCTCTTCGCAATAGAGGTTCGGGCTGCGCGTCGTAACAACCACGACCCGACCGTTGCGCGCCAGCAGTTCGACCGAGTCCCGCGCCCAATACGCATGGAGGGTTCCGGTTAACTCCTGGCGGGCAATCGTCTGCAGAGCCCAGTGCAGGGAAAAGAAACTGGAGTCGCCGCAGAAATAGGCGCTGCTGGACCCGGGCTGCTCTTTCGCATCAGCGGAGGGCGCAACCGACGCGACCGGTGCCGTGGAAGGCGGTTGGTGGCTCAAACTGGGCGGAACCAGATCCGTGAGCCCGGACTCCGCGGCGTGGCCAGCGGCTTCGATTGGCAGGGGCACCGGCTCGGCCAGCGGAGCTGCCGGCGGCTCCGGTTCCACGTTTCCGCCTAATGAATAGGACGGGACCACCGGCACGATTGGCGGCGGCGCCGGCGGAACAACGGGCGGGGCCGGCGGCGCCTCCTCCGCTACAACCGGCTTTATTTCGTCAGGGATGTCCCCACTGCCCGGAAGATAAGTCCGCACCGCGTTGATGAGCGATTCCGAGGTGAACGGCTTGCTTAAAGAACCGATCACATTCGGGATGGGTTGGAGATCGCTCCCAAATCCCGACATGTAAACCACCGGAATTTTGGCCGTGGCCGGATCGGCCACGAGGCGACGACACACTTCGTCGCCCTTCATGTCGGGCAAGACGAAATCGAGCAGGATCAAGTCGGGCGGGGAAGAGCGACAGATGTTCAAACCCTCTTCCGCGGTCGGCGCTGTCACGACGATAAAATTTTGTTCTTCCAAAATTTCCTTCACAAAACTGAGCAGCATCAGGCTGTCGTCGATTACCAAAACCTTATCGACGGCCGAGGATCGCGGCGGGCGGTTGGCCACGGCTTCCGATGCCGCGCTGCGCGATTCGTCCATCGTGCGCACTGCATCCATGAGCAGCACCTGCCATTCGATATTGATCGTATGCGGCGTCCCGTGCCGGACCGGCACTTCGGAAATCATGCCACCTTTCCAGTCCACGATTTCGTTAAACGCCGCCAGCCCTTCCTTGGTTGGCGTAGTCGCGTGACGCACCTGCCCATTCTCAAAATAAACCCGCGCCTTCTCGCCGCGGGGCCCGGTGAACTCCAGCATCGAAGTCGCCCCACTGATGCACTTCAGCTGGATGATATCGGCGATGTGCAGATCGCTCAGCGTCCCTTGAAAACGCTCGCCCTCGGCCGCCTGGCCGCCGGTTGCGAGGAGCACCTCGACCAAAGTCACAAAGTCGCCCCGCGGGAATGGCTTTTCGAAAAAATGAATGGCACCCAAACCGGCAACCTGCTCGCGCTGCGCGGCGAAATGAATCGCCGTCAGGATGATCGCGCGGGCATCGGGATGGCTCGTGCGCAGATCGTAGATGAACTCCTGCGCAAGGTCATAGGTCGCGTCCACATCGAGGACGAAAAGTGTCGGCCTTTGGTCGATGACGAGTTGCTGCGCTTCCTCTAGCGAGCGGGCGACGGCCGAGCTCGTCCCGGGCGCTGCCTCTTCGAGGGCGGAAACGATTTCCGCGGCGACCTTGTCATCTGGTTCGAGGATCAGGACCTGCAGGCCGCGGGGTGGTGGGGTGGTGGGAGTGGTGGCGCTTGCTTCGTTCACAGTGGTCGACAGACAGCAAGTGACGAACCAATCCTTCGACTCTTACCGCTGTCTCGACCTAGAAATGCCTGCTGAACGCGAAATGGAAAGCATTTTTTTCCGCAAAATGGCGCCGCTCCCTCGCCACGCACAGATAGGCTGTGCTCAAGTTTCGTAGCGGCCCCGCCAGCGGCGCGTTCCAACCGCTGCCGGGATACGCGCCCGAGCTAATTGGTGTGCACGCCAGTCGTCACCGCATGCCCGTTGTCGGTGCGAACTGTCGTGGAACAGCTGGAAAAAGCCGCCAGCAGGATGATTGCGCCGAGTGTGGAAAGAAGAATGGTTCGCATAATGATGTGTTTGGTTTCCTTACGATTCGTAAACAACCCCCCGCGCGGGTGTCTGGCCACGCGCATTTGTTCGTCATAAATCTCGATCCGCGAAATATTCCGCCAGCTCGCGGCGGCTGATCTTCCCGCGTTCGTTGGCGGGGATCGTGGCGCGCAAGAAAATCCGCTTCGGCACCTGCCAACCGCTGAGACGCGCGCGACAAAATTCCAGAAGCGACGCTTCGTCCGTTTCCTCCGCCGCGACGACACAGGCGACCACTTCCTGGTTGCGCAACAACGACGCCCTGCCAAAAACGACTGCCTGCCGGACACCTGCGAAACTCAGGAGATGCGCCTCGACCTCGGCCGGATTGACCTTTTTTCCCGCCACGTTAATCACATCCGAGAGCCGCCCAACGAGGCGAAGACCCGCGTCGCTCATCGTCACGAGATCGTCCGGCAGGAACGACCCGGCGCCGAGTTTGGCCCCTTCCGCCTGCGGAAAATAGCCATCGCCCACGGCCGCGCTCCTGACCCGAACCTGGGTCGCGCCGGCGCCGGCATCGAGCGCTTGCAGCTCAACCCCGCGCAGCGCCGGCCCGACAAAACCTTCCACTTCACCCGTCGCGGCGTGATCATAGCAAATGCCGCCGCACTCCGAGGCGCCATAGAACGAATGAATTGCTCGGCCAAAATTCTCCAAAAACCTGCGCGCGACAGCACAACTCAGCGGCGCGCCCGCGGAAATGCACAAACGCAGATTCGGCAGCCGCGGCGTCTCCGGCATTTCGCCGAACGCCTGGAAAAAAAGTGGCATCCCTGGAAACACCGTGGACTCGGTCCGTGCCAGAGCGTCGAGCACCGCGCGCGGCATCCGATCGCTGCTCAGCGCCAGCGGCACACCGCGAACCAACAACGGTGTCAGCAGGTTGCTGAAGCCGTAGGAATGCGACACCGGGATGACCGCGAAGTTCAAGTCCGCGGCGGTGATTCCCATCGTGTCGCAAATCTGCACCGCATCTGCGAACAGTTGCGCACTGCGGAAACGAATCGCCCGTGGCGCCGCGGTCGTCCCGGAAGTGAGCTTGAGCAAGACCGGAACGCACTCGCCCCAATCGACCGCGCCGACCGCAGCGAGCCGCGCGATCGGCTGCTCCGGAGCGGTCATCAGCCCAGCGACGCGGCAGGTCTTTAAGGCCGCGGCGCGTTCCTGCTCGCTCATCATCCGCTCGAGGGGCAGCGCGATGATGCCACGCCGCAGACAAGCGAGGAAGAGTGCCGGCCACTGCGCGTGATTTCCAATTTGGATCGCAACGATCTCGCCAGCTTTGAAATCCTGCAAACCGCCGCCCGCCGTTTCGAGGCGCCGGCTCCATTCCTCGATCTCTCCGAAGCGGGCGAGCACCCTGCGCTGCGTGTCGAATAGCGCCGGCTCATCCAGCCGCCGCGCCAGCGTCTGCTCCCATGCCGCGAGGAAGGGATCGCCGGTTTTCATCACTTGCGACCCGCCCCTTCCGCGACTACTGTGCCCACTCTTTTTCCACTATGAAAACGGACATTCATCCTGACTACAACGAGACGGAAATTAGCTGCGCTTGCGGCGCGGTCTATCATACCCGCTCGACGCGCCGGGACATTAAAATCGGCATCTGCGCCGCCTGCCATCCGTTTTTCACCGGCGAACAGAAGTTCGTGGACACTGCGGGCCGGGTCGAGAAATTCGCCCGTCGCTACGGCAGCACGAAGGCAACCCGCGCCGGCGCCCCCAAAAAAGCCTAGCTGATTTCGCCTAACGAACGGTGATTGCGCCCCGGCGTGCAGTCGCCGTTTTTGTTTATGGACTTTCAATCCCTCATCGAGCGCAAACGCGAACGCTTCCAGCAACTGGAAAGCGAGATCGCCGATCCGCACCTTTTCGCTAATCGGAAGCGGGCCAGCGACACGATGCGCGAGCGCGCGTCGATCAAGGGTTTGCTCGCGAAATGGGAGGAACTGGTGACCGCGCGGCGGCAGTTGGATGACAACCGCGGGCTGGCCGCGTCGCCCGATGGCGACCTCGCACAACTGGCGCAGGAAGAAATCCCGGCGCTCGAAAAGCGCGTCGCCGATCTCGAGTTCGATGTGCAGATCGCGCTCCTGCCGCCGGATGAAAACGATAACCGCGACGCGATCGTGGAGATTCGCGCCGGCACCGGCGGGAGCGAAGCCGCCATCTTCGCGGCCGATCTTTACCGCATGTACAACCGTTATGCGGAAACGGCCGGGCTAAAAATCGAAGACCTCGAGTCGAGCCCGTCCGAGCTCGGCGGTTTGAAGGAAACCATCTTCAAGATTTCCGGCGAATCGGTTTTCCGCAAGCTGCGTTACGAGAGCGGGGTCCATCGGGTGCAACGCGTGCCGGCGACCGAAGCCCAGGGCCGCATCCACACCTCTACCGCGACCGTCGCCGTCCTGCCCGAAGCCGAGGAGGTCGACTTCGAGCTCAAACCGGAAGATCTCCGGATCGAAGTCTGCCGCGCCGGCGGGCCCGGTGGCCAGGGTGTGAACACGACCGATTCCGCGGTCCAGGTGATGTATATTCCGACCGGCCGCATCGTGCGCTGCCAGGATGGCCGCAGCCAGCAGAAGAACAAGGAAAAGGCGCTCAGTATCCTGCGTGCGCGCCTGCTCGAGGATAAAAAACGGGAGGAGGAAGCGAAGTATTCCGCCACTCGCAAAAGCCAGATCGGTTCCGGCGGACGCGAAGAAAAAATCCGCACCTACAACTTCCCGCAAAACCGGATCACCGACCACCGGATTGGGCTTACGCTCTATAATCTCGACCGCATGATGGAGGGCGATCTGAATGAAATGATCTCGGCCCTGCAGCACGCCGACCTCGAACAGCGGCTGAAGGAATCGGCCCTGGCCTAACGAGTGGAGACGCCTGGCAGACGCCTCTCTGCGGGAGGCGCGAGATTTGGGGATAAATGCAAAACTCCACGGCGCGCGGATCTGCCCCGCACTGCGCAGAGCACAGCGCCGGCCGGCGCGTGAGGCAATGACCGTCCTCGAAGTCCTGCAATCGACGACCGCCTACTTTGAGAAGCGCGCGATCGAGAGCCCGCGCCTCAATGCCGAGCATCTCATCGCTCATTCGTTAGGCAAGAAGCGCCTCGAGCTTTACCTCGACTTCGAGCGCCCGCTCTCCGAGCCGGAACTCGCACCCCTGCGTGAACTCGTCAGGCGGCGCGGCCAGGGCGAGCCGCTCCAACATCTTCTGGGGACGGTCGAATTCGCCGACCATGTCTTTGTCAGCGACAAACGTGCTCTCATCCCGCGCCCCGAAACCGAGCAACTCGTCGAATATCTGTGCGACCTCGCCTGGACGGAGAATCCGCGCATCCTCGATGTCGGAACTGGCAGCGGGGTTATCGCGCTCTCGCTCGCCGCCCGTTTTCCCTCCGCGGAATTGCAGGCGGTCGATCTCTCCCCGGATGCCCTCGCCCTGGCTCGCGAAAATGCAGACCGCCTCGGGATTGCCGACCGAATCCATTTCATGCAAGGCCATCTACTCGAAGCGATCGAGGGCACCTTCGATTTAATCGTCGCCAACCTTCCTTATGTCGCGGCGAGCGAAGCGGCGCAGCTCGCGCCCGAAGTGCGCCACGATCCGGCCGTTGCACTGTTTGGCGGAGCGACTGGCGACGAACTGCTCCGGGAACTCATCGCCGCTGCGCCGCCCTATTTGCGGCCGGGCGGCCTCCTCGCGCTCGAGATTGGTGTCGCTCAACAAAACGCGCTCTGCGACTTTCTCGCGGCAAAAAATTACCACGACATTTGCTCGAAAAAGGACTATGCAGGAACCCCACGTTTCCTCTTCGCGCGGTATGGATAAGATTCTTGTTCACGGCGGTCATCCGCTCTCGGGGTCGATCAAGATCAGCGGCTCCAAGAACTCGGCCCTGCCGATCATCGCCGCGACTTTGCTCACGTCCGAGCCGTGCGTCCTGCGTCGTGTCCCGGACCTGAGCGACACGAATTACATGCTCCAGATCCTGATGCATCTCGGCGCCGAAGTGGAGCGGGCCAGCGGGACGGTGACGGTCAAGGCGGAGAAGGTAAACTCGGTTGCGCCCTATGAAGTGGTGCGCAAGATGCGGGCCTCGGTCTGCGTCCTCGGTCCATTGTTAGGCCGGTGCAAGGAGGCGACCGTCTCGCTCCCCGGCGGTTGCGTCATCGGCGATCGCCCGATCGATCTGCATCTCAAGGGTTTTGAAGCGCTCGGCGCGGCGGTGCGGGTGGAAAGCGGCAACGTCAAAGTGTTTGCGCCCAAGCTCACCGGCGCCGTGGTTAATCTGCAGGGCAAATTTGGACCGACCGTTCTCGGCACGGACAACGTCATGATGGCGGCCGTGCTGGCGGAAGGCGTGACCGTGATCGACGGCGCGGCGGCCGAACCGGAAGTGTGCGACCTGGCGGATTTCCTGAACAAGATGGGCGCGAAAATCGACGGCGCAGGCACGCGCCGCATCATTATTGAAGGCGTGAAAGAGCTGCACGGCGCCGAGCACGACATCATCCCAGACCGCATCGAGACCGGCACATTCCTGGTCGCGGGCGCGATTTGCGGCCGCGGGATCACCCTGAATCGGGTCCGGCCCGAGCACGTCGCGTCGGTGACCACGGCCCTGGCGCGAGCGGGCTTCAACGTGGCGACGACCGCGAACTCGATTTCGGTCGCGCCGAACGGCGCCCACCCCAGACCGCTGGAACTAACCACCCAGCCGTACCCCGGTTTCCCGACCGACATGCAGGCGCAAATGTGCGCGCTCCTTGCCACGACGGAAGGGACCAGCGTGATCACCGAAAAAATTTTCCCGCAGCGTTACATGCACGTTGCGGAGTTGAAGCGGATGGGCGCACAGGTCGAGATCGAAGGCGCGAGCGCGGTCATCCAGGGAGTCGAGCGCCTCTACGGTGCCCCGGTCATGGCGAGCGATCTGCGCGCTTCCGCGGCGCTCGTCCTGGCGGGTTTGAAAGCGGATGGCGTAACCGAGATTCGCCGCGTCTATCACATCGACCGTGGCTACGAACATCTCGATGAAAAACTGAGCGAACTTGGCGCGCACATCGAACGTGTGAAAGAATAACGACATGGAAACGACACCACCACCACTGCCGATTCCGGTCCCGTCCTCCAACACTCGCACCTGGACTATCCTCTGCCATGCCAGCGCGCTGCTGGGCCTCCTTTTTCATTTTCTCGGCCATATCTTTGGGCCACTCATCGTCTGGCTTCTCAAACGCGGCGACGCGGCGGAAATCGACGCCCACGGCAAAGAGTCACTCAACTTTCAGCTTTCGATGCTGATCTACGACGCCGTCGCCTTCATCCTTTGCTTCCTCCTGATCGGGATTCCGATTCTGATTGTTCTCTGGGTGCTCAATACGGTTCTGGTCATCGTCGCCTCGATCAAAGCGAGCGAAGGGCAGCTTTATCGTTATCCCCTAACGATTCGGTTTATCAATTAGGGAGCGATGACGCTTTGCCTGTCTTCTCCTCGCGCTTCGCGAAGTGAAGCGTCTACGGCGGGTTCGCGAGCGCGCGCAGCATTCGCATGTTTTCCACGTCTTCCCGCAGCTCCTTGCCTTTCGGAGTTTCCAGGACCTTCGGGATTTTGCGGAAACGGGGATCACACATGATGACGCGGAACGCCTCCAGGCCTATCTGACCTTTCCCGATATGCTCGTGACGATCCACCCGCGATCCGCACGCCGTCTTCGAGTCGTTCAAGTGCAAGGCTACGAGCTGTCGCAACCCAACCGTCCGGTCGAATTCGCGGAATGTTCTTCGCGTTCCCGCCGCACTCGTCAGGTCATAACCGGCCGCGAAGACGTGCGCGGTATCGAGGCAAACGCAGAGCCGCTCCGGCTCGCGCACCTGCGCGATGATGGCAGCCAGGTGCTCGAAACTGTGACCGAGAGACGAGCCCTGGCCTGCGGTCGTCTCGAGCGCAAGCCTTGTTTTCACCTTTGGAATCCGGGCAAAAATTTGATCGATCGACGCCACCACCCGCCCGAGACCCGCTTCTTCGCCGGCTCCGAGATGCGCGCCCGGATGAAGGACAATGAAGGGCAGGCGCAGCTGATCGGCACGGGTTAATTCCTCGGAGAGGGCGCGGAGGGACTTGGCGTGAAACTGCGGGTTGGTCGCGGCGAGATTGACCAGGTAATTGGCGTGCGCGAAGACTGCGCCGAGCTCGGCCCGCTGCGGATGGTTCAGGAACGCCTTGATTTCCGCGCGGGTCAACGGCCGGGCAAACCACTGCAGGTTGTTCTTCACAAAAATCTGCAGCGCGGTGCACTCGATCGAGCGCGCGCGCTCAATCGCGCGCTCCACCCCGCCCGCGATCGACATGTGCGCGCCTAACAAAAGGCGCGCGGCTCCCGCCCGGGCCGCCATCAGAACCGTTTCGGCCGCCAGATTGGTTTCGTTAGGCTGCCTTCGCCGTGATATTCGAAGAGTTTATAGAGCGGCGTCAGGACCGCGCCCGGGCCGGCCGCGTCGATCCGGATATCGAAGTCGAGTTTGTTCTGGAGGAAATTAACGTCGCCGTGCCCGACCATGGAGAACAGGTTGCCCGCGACCTTCAGCTTGTCGGTGTGAATGACGCCATTCTTGATCGTGAAAGGCGCGGTCGCCTGGTGCGCGACGCTGTAGCCCGCGCCGGCGAACATCTTGTTCAGCAGTTCGGAGAGCGGCCCGAAAATCGGAATCGCGAAAACGTTGCCCTCGGTGACCTCGACGTTTCCCTCCCCTTTGAGGAAACGCGCGTCTCCTCCTCGGCCGGCGAAATCGAACCGGCCACTGAGCGCGCCCTGCGAGGTCTTATATTTGAAATAGAGATCCGTCAGACTGGGAAAATTTGCCTTTTCGACGGCGATCTGCGCGGTGTAATGCGGGTCGCCTTTGGCTAACGAAATGTCGGCGCCGCCGGTGACACCGCCGGAGAATAGAGTCGCCTTCAGGCCGAGGATTTGCAGACGGTCGTCGGTGAAAAGCAACTGCCCGGCGACCCGCTCGAAGGGCAGAACCCGGTCGATGAACGTGTAGTCCATCCCGCCGGGGGCATCGACATCGATCTGCAAATGAGTCTGTTTCCCGCCGCCGAACTGCACCACGCCGTTCGTCGTAACGTGGGGTACGCGATGGAAGCGATAAGGCGTGACGTGTTCCCAGAAGCGCGGCTCGATCCACATGATCGCATCGCTCGGTTTCAGGGTGGTTTGTACGTTCGTTAGGCGGACCTCGTTGCGAACCGAATCGTAGGCGAAGGCGCCGGTTCCGACGCCCTCGTCGCGCGTCACGCGCAGGTTTTCGAGCGCCAGAACGCCGTCGCCAAAGCGCAGGTTGGCGCTGGCGCTGTTCATCCAGACCCCGCGAAACCGCGCGCGGCCGAGCGCAAGGGTGCCCTCGCCGCGCCAACTCGCGGGATCTCGCCCCGCCCCCTTGAGGCTGAGGTGAATATTGGGCGAACGCGCCCATTCCCATTGCTCGAGAAACGGGCGGAGCCGGGGCGGCGCGAGCGGGGCCAGCGCGCTCGGGACGATCGAACTGTCGACGTTCAATCGAAAGTCGTTAGGCGCATCGAGCAGATCGGCGTTGAGCTGCCCGCTGCGATGCCGCAGGCGGATATCGCGCAACATCGTGCGCGCTCCGTCCCACGCGAAATCGCAGGTCAACCCCTCGAAACCGATCTCCCCGTAGGCAAACTTTTCGAGCGCGACTTTGCCCACCACTTCGAATTGTTTTTCGGCCGCCCCGATGGTCGCAGAGCCGGACGCCTCAATCAGCGGCGGCGAAAAAAGGGTCACCTCGTTGAGCACGGCGCCGAGGCCAAAGCTGCCTAACAATGATTTGAGGTCCGCGCTGCTGCGCGCCTGAAAGGTCGCCTGTCCGTTGGCCCGACTCCATGCCGCCGTGCCGGCAAAGCGACCCCGCTGGTCGCTCCACTCCAGCTGCGGAACGCTCAGCGTCAGGTTTTTCCACTCGGTCGTGAGATAAAAATTTCGCGCTTCGTAATTGCCGCGCACGATTCGATCGCCCCGCAGCGTGGCCTCGAGCCGCGCATTTTCCAGCCGGGAAAGATCGCCGGAAAATTTGACCTGCAATTCCGGCGCGCTGCCGGGATAACGAAAACGCTGCAAAAGAGTGACCACGCTCTGGAGGAGGCGGAGCCGCTGCGCGGCTTCCTCGGCCGAGTTCTCCGTCGCCGGCCGATAGTCTTCGCGCTTGATCAACTGCCCGCTGGCCGAGATGCGAATCCCGCAGAAAAGACCCTCCGCCTGGCTCACTTCGATTCGCTCCGGCGGAAAATAAACGTGGGCGCGAAATCGTTTCAGCTCGGCATGGGAGACCTGCCCGGCAACCGGCGGGAGCGGAATCGTCAGGTCACCGTTGCGCATGTCGAGCGCGTTGAGGAACGGCTGGTGATGAAAAAGCGCCGCATAGTTGATATCGAGCGAAAGCTCGCTCACCACCGCGATCGTTTTCTCGCGTTTCTTGTAGTCGTAAATGCGCACGTCGCGCGCGATCAATCCGCGGAAGGGATCCAGCGTCAGGCGGCGGACCGACGCTTCGACACCGCGTTTGTGCAGTTCCTCGACGACTTTTTCGCGCCAATTGCGACTGAAACCTTTTTTCGCCAGATACCAGCCACCGACCGCGAGTCCGCTGAGGAGCAGGACGGTCGCCAGGCGCAGGAGCAGGCGGACGACCCGCACGCCAAACGGATGGCGGATGCGCCCGCGATGCAGTCGCGGCCGGGGCGGCGCGCGCAGCAGGGTCGAAGGCATGCCTGACTCCTACGAGCGGCGGTTGTTATTTCAAGCCGGGCGCGCGTAGGCTCCGGGCATGACGATCTCGGACTTGCCGGCGACGAACGCGTCGCTCAATGCGATCAGCACGGTTTTGATTTCGTTAGGCTGGTATTTTATCCGGCGCGGGTTCTGGCGGCAACACGTCGCCTGCATGGTCACCGCGCTGGTTTCGTCGTCCCTTTTTCTTACCGGGTACATTGTCTATCATGCGCACGTCGGCGAAAAGTCGTCGGGCTATCGCGGATTGATCGCCTGGTTTTATTTTCCGATGCTCTTCTCGCATATCGCGCTCGCCTTCGTCACCCTGCCCCTGGTGATGATGACCCTGATCCCGGTTTTCCAGCGGCGCTGGGACAAACATCGCCGGATCGCGCGCTGGACGATGCCGATTTGGCTTTACGTTTCGGTGACCGGCGTGCTGGTTTACCTGATGCTCTACCAATGGTTCCCGCCGGCCAGTCTTGCGCTCGGGGGTTAGTTGATGTTTGATCAGACACGCCCGACGACTGCGGGCATTTTATGGTGACGATAGCGACCTACAACGAGCCGGCCAAAGCCAAACGGCTGAAGGAAAAACTCCAGCAGGCCGGAGTGAAAGCCGACCTGCATAACGAGGCCAATTTGCAGACCTACGCTTTCATGTCCAAGCCGCAGGCGAACGCGAAAGTGATGGTCGAGGAGCCGGATTTCGCGCGCGCCCAGGCCCTGATGGTGGAATGGGAGGCGGCCGATCCCGACATCGGCGCGATCCGCTGTCCGCAGTGCAATTCACCGCGGATCGAGTACCCGCAGCTGACCCGCAAATTTCTCACCCCGGCGCTGGCCGGAATTCTTTTCGCGCTGAAAGTTTTCCCGAAGGAATTCTACTGCCAGGATTGCCATTTCACCTGGACGAACCAGCCGGAACATCCGCGCTATCGGTTCTGGAACCGCTTCTTTTCCGGCCCGGCAAGCGAGGGTTGAGGCGGTCACAATGGCCTCGTTAGGGCGACAAATCAGCCGGTCGCAATGATCGTCGCCGACGCCGCCGAACGAGGGTCGCGCAGCGCGTCGATCGCTCGATGAAATGGATTTTCGCTTTCCTGCTCGCGGTCCTGATTTTTGGCGGGGCCGCCCTTTTTAGCTACAAGATCTTTATTCGCCCGGAGATCGTGATGCGGGCCGAGCGCCAATCCACGCCGACGCCGCCGGAGGATATGGGCCTGCCCGAATTCCAGGCCGCGGAAAAACTGAAGGCGGCGGGCCAACTGGCCGAAGCGCGCGTGGCCTTGACCGCATTTATTCAGAAGTATCCAAGCGGCCCCCACGTCGGCGCCGCGCAGGACCTGCTTGGCGAAGTGAACATCAGCATCCTGCTCTCGAATTATCCGGCGCCGGAAAAGGAGGAATACATCGTGCGCAGCGGGGACGTGCTGGCGCGGGTCGCGACGAAGTTCAAGTCGACCCCCGAGTTGATCATGCGCACGAATAACCTCAGTGGAACAATGTTGCGCATCGGCCAAAAGCTGTTCATTTCGCGTCCGGAATTTTCCATTCTCGTCCAGCGCGGCGGCAAACTGCTCTACCTTCTCGACCACGAGCATTTCTTCAAACGCTACGCCTTGCGGGAGGAAAAATTGCCCGCGAATCCGCCCGCGAAAATCAACACCCGGGTCGCGGAAATCATGGCCTGGAGGAATGGCAAACGGATCGGCTTCGGGAGCCGGGATTTCCTCGGCAGCACCCGCTGGATCCGCCTCAACACGCCCGGCTACATCATCTATTCGCTGCCGGACGATTCCCACCAAATACTCGACATTCCGCCGCCCGCGTCGGGCTTCGGCATGCCGGCCTCCGACGTGGAGGAATTGAGCAGCCTTGTAAACCCGAAAACGGCTGTCACCATTACTCCCTAGCGACCATGGATTCGCCACCGCTCGATTTCGAAAAGCCGATCCTGGAATTGCAGCGCCGCCTCCAGGAACTCAAATCGCATTCCGACAAGCACGAGATCGATTTCGACTCGGAGGTGGAGTCGATGGAATTGAAGATCCGCGAGACGCGCCGTCAGATTTACGAGAATCTGACCGCCTGGCAGCGGGTGCAGATTGCGCGCCATGTGCGCCGGCCGTTCGCGCTCGATTACATTGCCCGCTGCTTTACCGACTGGGTGGAATTGCACGGCGATCGCGTCTTCGGCGATGATAAGGCAATGCCCTGCGGCCTGGCCAAGCTCGGGCCCTACCGCTGTGTCGTGATTTCGCAACAGAAGGGCCGCGACACGAAGGAAAATGTGAAGCGCAATTTTGGTTGCGCTTACCCGGAAGGCTATCGCAAGGCGCTCCGCGTGATGCGCCTCGGTGAGAAATTCAATCTGCCGGTGATTGCGTTGATCGACACCCCAGGCGCATATCCCGGCATCGGCTCCGAGGAACGCCACATCGCGGAAGCGATCGCGGTTAATCTGCGCGAAATGATGGTCTTGCGCGTGCCGATTGTTGCGACCGTCATCGGCGAAGGCGGCTCGGGCGGCGCGCTCGGGATCGGGGTCGCGGATCGCGTCCTCATCCTCGAGAACGCCTACTATTCGGTCATCAGTCCAGAAGCCTGCTCGGCGATTTTGTGGAAGGATCGCAAGCACGCGCCCGAGGCGGCGGAGGCACTCAAGCTGACGGCGGACGATTTGATGCGACTCGGCGTGGTCGACGAAGTTGTCTCGGAACCGGAAGGAGGTGCGCATCGCGATCACGATCTGGCGGCGGCGAACCTGGGCGCAGCTCTGCGGCGCAATCTGAAACGCGCGCTCGAGACGCCGCTCGATGAGCTGCTGCGGGAGCGCTACGCAAAATTCCGCAAGCTCGGCAACTTCGCCGAGCCGAAGGTCAAGAACGGAGCCTGACGCCTAACGAAATTTTCGGCGCAAGCCGCCCTCTATCCCGCCTAACGTTCCGCGGCGAGCAGGAGTGGCTGCGGCGCCCGCCCCCTCCTCCGGCGCGACCGTGGCGGATACAGAAAACGCAGCGCTGCTTCGACGCGCTGCCCCCAGGCCGCTTCGTTGTGGTCGGCGCCCTTCGCTTCGAAATAAGCGAGATCATCGGCCAGGCGCCAGCCTTTCTCGACCAGCTGGTCGCGCAGTTTGCGGGCGCGTTCCCAGCCGCTTTCGTTGGTTCCCGTGTCCAGCCAGATCCTGAGCGGAGGTTTATAATCGAGTCTCCCGATCACGCGCAGGATGACTTCGTCATCCCACCACACGGCCGGTGACATGACCATGAGCCGGTGGAAAAAATCCGGGAACGAGAGCCCAAGCGACAACGTCAGCAGGCCACCCATGGACGATCCTCCCAGACCGGTAAATTCCGCTTCGGGTTTCGTGCGGTATTCCTGGTCGATGGAGGGCTTGAGCTCTTCCAGCAGAAACTGGCCGTATTTCTTCGCCTCGCCCCGGCTGCGTTTTTCTTCCAGGGCACTTTCGAAAATCGCGCCGGGAGTCGGGGTATATTCGTGAATTCGATCGTCGCCCGTATTGGCGATCGCGACGATGATGAGCGGCTCGATCAGATTCCGGCGAAGCAAACGCTGCGTCGTTTCGTCCACCCCCCACTCCACCCCGGCAAAGGAGGTAGCCGCGTCAAAAACATTCTGGCCGTCCTGCAAATAAAGCACCGGATAACGCCGTCGCCGCGCGCGCCGGTAACCGCGCGGCAGATAAACCAGCACGTCGCGGCGGTTGCCCAGAATGCGCGATTCGAATTGCGGATGCGGTCGGATATCGCCGGTCAACGTGTGTTTCGGATCCATCAGCGCGCTTGTATCGCCGAGGAGAATCGTCTTGGCAACCGCCGCGGGTCGGATGCTGCATTTTCTCATCGCCAGGTGCGTCGCCGTCGTCTTAATTCGGAGTCACGAATGCATGACCGTTATCTCCGCTGGTGGACGCCGCACTTGAGTCGCGAATTCGAGATGCTTGTCTTCGGCCACGGTGGCGGGTTGCCGCTCATCCTTTATCCGACCTCCTTCGGCAATTTTCGCCAGTGCCAGGATTTCGACCTGGTCGACGCCGGCGCGCCGTTCGTCGACAGCGGCCGCGTGACCGTTTACTGCCCCCCTATTGGCGCGACATGCTGCCGTATTACTTGTCGACGTTCTGACCAGATTAGTTATGCGACCCAGCAAGATTCGGCGAGCAATTGCCAAAAGA
>DATMNS010000128.1:0-9383 GCA_035568735.1 Chthoniobacterales bacterium
CCCATTTCGCAAGGAAAACAAAATGAAACCCAATGACCAGATTGAATCGGTAAAGTGGTTGTCCCGTTATGACGACCCCACCCGGCGCGGCGGTTCGCTCCCGCGCATCACATTTGAATATCAGCAGCGCCGCGGAGGCGGTTCGACTTTTGGCGGCGCCAGCCCCGCGCGCCAGCCCGGATTTACCCGGCTCGCCAATGAAGTCCTGCGCTCCGATGCGAGCCGCAGCTTTCGGCTGGAAACGGCCGTCCTCGGCTTCGTCACCCTCGTTTCGGCCTGGCCGATCGCGGTCATGATTCACGAGGTCATCCGGCTGCTACAGTAAGCTTTGCGCCATTAATCTGGCTCGCTCCGGGGTCACATCCCCGGAGCGACGCCCGCTGAGGCCTGTCGTCAGCTGTGCGCCGAATTCTTCTCCCCCGCCGCGGGGCTCGCCCGCCTAACGAGAAACTCATCGCGATGCCGCGGCGTCTCTTCCGGGGCGAAACCGTGGCGCATGATGTTCTCGGTCACGACCCGCGGGATGAGGAATTGCAGCAAGTAATCGCGCCCGCCCGCTTTCGTCCCCCCGCCGCTCATCTTGAACCCGCCAAAGGGATGACGCCCGACCACCGCCCCCGTGCAGGAACGATTGATGTAGACGTTACCGGCTTCCAACTCTGCTTTCACCCGCTCGATATTGGCCGGGCTGCGCGAGAAAAAGCCCGCGGTCAACGCGTAGTCGGTACTATTCGCGACCGCGATGGCTTCATCCAGGTCGCGCACTTTGATCACGGCCAGGACCGGACCGAAAATTTCTTCGCGCGCGATCCGGGCGGTCGGTTTCACGTCCGCGAAAATGGTCGGCGGGATGAAGTAACCATCCTTCGGCACGTCCCTTGCCTGGAAAGCCACGGTCGCCTCTTTCTTGCCGACTTCGATCATCTCGAGGATTCGTTTGTAGGCTCTGTCGTCGACCACCGGACCGACGGTGATACCTGGTTCTTCGGGATTTCCAACGCGCAAACTCGCGGCCGCAGCCAGCAGGCGTTCCATCACTCGATCGTAGTTTTCTTCGAGCACGATGAGTCGGGAGAGCGCGGAACATTTCTGACCCTGGTAACCGAAGGCGGAATAGATCGAGTCGACGATCGTCTCGTCGAGGTCGGCGTCGGAATCAACGATGATGGCGTTCTTGCCGCCCATCTCGCAGACGACGCGCTTCAGTTCGCGCTGGCCAGGCAGTGTCTTGCCGGCTGACTCCCAAATGCGCAGGCCGACCTCGCGCGAGCCGGTAAACGCGATCATCACGACCGCAGGATGATCGACCAGATGTTGCCCGACGACGGAGCCGTGGCCCGGCAGATAATTGAGGACGCCCGGCGGCACCCCCGCTTCCTCGAACATCTCCATCAAGAGCGCTCCGGTAACGGACGATGGCTCTGCCGGCTTCATGATGACGGTGTTGCCGGTCACAATCGCCGCCGAGACCATGCCGGTGAGAATGGCGATCGGGAAATTCCACGGCGCAATCACGAGCGCGACGCCGCGTGGCCAGTAATGCTGGTAGCTTTCTTCGCCGAGCACGTGCTGGGTGAGTTTCGGCCGGCCCATGCCGCGCATTTGCTGGGCGTAGAAGCGGCAGAAATCCACCGCCTCGCGAATGTCGCCATCTGCTTCCTCCCAGGCCTTGCCGACCTCGTAAACTTCCACGGCCGCCAGCTCCAAACGCCGCCGCGCCATGATGGCCGCGACGCGCTCGAGCAATTGCGCACGGTGCTCGATCGACACCCGGCACCAATGTTCAAAAGCTGCGGAGGCTGCCTTGACTGCGCGTTCCGCTTCGGGAACTCCCGCTTCCGCGACCTCGCCCACGATCTCGTTAGGTGCGCTCGGATTGACCGACGCCATCCACTTTCCGGTCGTGACCCTTTCGCCGCCGATGACGAGCGGATACCTCTTGCCAAACTGGCTGCGCGCCGCGCGCAACGCCGTTTTCATCTGCTCCTGGGTTTGGCGGTGAACAAAGTTGACGGCTGGCGCGTTTTCGTAGGCGGCGCCATCGGCGGATGGTTCCTGGTTCGGCTGCACTTTGGTTGGCTCCTCGGTTGTGATCAGTTCCTTCGGGTCACGCAGTAACTGCGCGGCGGACTGGTGGTCGGAAAATTTCGCCCGCAGAAAACCTTCGTTCGACGTGTTCTCGAGTAATCGCCTAACGAGATAGGACATCCCCGGCAGCAACTCGCCAACCGGCGAATACTCCCGCACGCGATGGCCCATCTCGACCAGCGCGCGCTTGATCGGCCCCGCCATTCCATAAAGCAGCTGAAATTCAAAGCGGCTCTGGTCGATCCCGAGCTCTTCCGCACAGGCCATCGCGTGGGCGATGCTGCGCACGTTGTGCGAGCCGAAGGCGGCGGTCACGACCGATTCGTTCTCCAGCAAAATGCGGGTGCAAGTTTCGAAGCTGGCGTCGCTTTCCGGTTTTTGCAGAAACACCGGGCAAACCCAGCCGTTCTGTTGCGCGACGATCTTTTCGTAATCCCAATAGGCGCCTTTCACCAGGCGCACGGCGAAGCGCGTCCCGCGCCGGCGTCCCCACTCGATCAGGTCGCGCAGGTCAGGTTCCCCGTCGCGCAGGTAGGCCTGGACGACGATCCCGACATGCGGCCAATCCGCGAACTCCGGCTCGGTGAAGAGCTGCTTGAACAAGTCGAGCGTGCCGTTCTTCTGCGCGTAGCTCTCCATGTCGAAATTGACGAAGGCCCCCACTTCCTTCGCCCGGCGCAGGATCGGCCGCAGCTTCGGTGCGAGATGCGCAACCGCTTCCTCGGGCGCCGCCGGGTCCATCTGGGAATAGAATGCCGAGATCTTTAGCGAAAGATTAACGACCGGAAATAGCTCGGCGTTTTTGCCTAACGGATCGGTCCAGCCGCGCGTCTCCCGCGAAAGGGTCTCGAGCAACTCCATGGCGCGCGCCGCGTACTCGTCCGCTTCCGTTTCGCTGACGACCGCTTCGCCTAACAAGTCGACCGTGAAGCCGATCTTCTCCTTTCGCTTGCGCCGGAGCGTCTTCATCACGTCGGCGCCGTCCTTCCCAGCGATAAACTGGCGCGCCATCCCGGAGACGTTGCGGCGCAGGACGAAAGCAGTCAGCCAGGGAAAAATGCCGGCCGCGCGCAGACCGGTCTGCAACATTGGAACGACGCCGTCCATCCCATGAAAATATTCACGCAGATGGACCACGATATCGCTTGAGCGCCGGAGCGACGCGAGCACATCGACGAAGCGAAACATTTGCACCTTGAAGGTTTCGTCGCGCATCGAGAAGGCCATCATCTTCTGATAAAAGCCGGCTTTGCTGAAGATCGACTCCGGATACTGGTCGACCAGTTCGAAAATTCGTTGACCGCGACGTTCGGTCGCGGCTTGCAGAGCGCTCATGGGGCGAGGATAAAGCGGCCCGCGCCTTTCGGCAAAGCTGGAGACGCTTCCCCCCAGGGAGCGCGGGGATGAGACCCGATCGGAGAACCGCTCTCGCGTTTTCGCCGAGCGGAACGTCTCCAATCCTGCGTCGGCGCACGATCAATCCCGCGCTCTCTTCCGAATAATCGGTGAAACAATTTTACCATGAACCTTCCCCAACGAGTCAAGGAAGCCGGCGCAGCCGGATACGTTTTACTGTGGCTCCTCGGCGTTCCGATCCCGGTTTTGTTCGTCATCTTCCTGCTGCGTGGTTGCAGCTAGCTGGGCAAGGAAGAGGTGAGTTGCCTGGCCGGGAGCTCCGATCTCGCGATCGGCTCCTGGTCAGGTTCCGGTTTTCGTTAGGCGATTTGCCGCCGCGCGCAATGTCAGCTAGGGATGTTCCCGATGCCGACCAGGCCCCGCCATCAATTTGCCAGCGACAATACGGCCGCCATTTGCCCGGAAGCCTGGGCTGCCCTCGCCCAGGCCAATCAGGATGGCGCGGCTTCCTACGGCGAGGATCGGTGGACCGCGCGCGTCCGCGACCAGGTACGCGAGATTTTCGAGACCGACTGCGACACCTTCCTGGTCTTCAACGGCACGGCCGCCAATGCACTCGCGCTGGCGCAGCTTTGCCAGCCGTTTCACAGCGTCCTTTGCCATGAGCGCGCCCATATCGAGACCGATGAATGTGGCGCGCCGGAGTTTTTTTCCGGCGGCACCAAGCTGCTGCGCGTCGGCGGGAAAAACTGGAAGCTCGACCTCGAAGAAGCCGAGACGGTCATGGCCCAGCATCGTGATGTGCACTCGACCAAAGTCCGCACCCTGAGCCTCACTCAGGCGACTGAGGGGGGCACGGTTTACGTTCCCGAAGAGCTGGACGCGATCGCCGATTTTGCCGCCAAACATTCTCTCGCCGTGCACATGGATGGCGCTCGTTTTGCCAACGCGGTCGCCTCGTTAGGCTGCGCCCCGAAAGAAATCACCTGGCAACGCGGTGTGAATGTCCTCTCCTTCGGCGGAACGAAAAACGGCGTCGCCGCTGGCGAACTGGTTGTTTTTTTCGATCGCGCGCGGGCGCACGAGTTCGAGTACCGGGCCAAACAGGGCGGACAGCTCGCCTCGAAGACGCGCTTCCTCGCCGCCCCGTGGACCGGCTTGCTGGGCAGTGACGTCTGGCTGAAAAACGCGCGTCACGCCAACGAGTGCGCGCGTTTGCTGGAAGAAAAGTTGCGCGCGGCGGGCTTTTCAGATCTCGTTTTCCCCCGAGAGGCGAGTGCGCTTTTCGTGCGCTTGCCTAACGAAATCGTCGAACGGGTAAGGGCGCGCGGCTGGCAATTCTATAGATTCATCGAACCCGATGTCTACCGGCTGATGTGTTCCTGGTCCGTCACGAAAGAGGACATCGAGGAATTTGTCGCCGACTTCCGGAATGCTCAGCAACCGGCGTTGCTGAACGTTGGACGTTGAGCGCTGGACGTTGAACGTTCGCCGGATGACCCCGCGCGATCTCCCGATCTATGAACTGGAGAACGAGATTGTCGGGTCACTCGTTAGTCAGCCGCGTCTCATCCTGCAGGCGCCGACCGGTTCCGGAAAATCAACCCAGGTGCCGCAGATCCTGCTCGAGCGCGGCCTCCTCGGCACGGGCGAAGTCGTCATCCTGCAGCCGCGCCGGCTCGCCACGCGCATGCTCGCCAGCCGGGTCGCATTCGAACGCAACGGACGCCTCGGCGACGAAGTGGGCTACCAGATTCGCTTCGAGAAAGTCGCGTCCAAAAACACCCGGATTCGCTTTGTCACCGAGGGAATTCTCCTGCGACAATTGTTGCAGGATCCGGAATTGCGCGGGATCGCGGCGATTCTCTTCGACGAATTCCACGAGCGCCATCTCTACGGCGACATCACCCTCGCGCGCACGCTCTATCTTCAGGAAACGCAGCGACCCGAGCTCAAGCTCGTGGTCATGTCCGCGACCTTGGAGTCGGACAAGCTCGAGAAATACCTCGCGCCCTGTCCCGTCCTGAACTCGAGCGGGCGCACGCACCCGGTGCGGGTCGAATACCTAACGAAACCAGTACGCGGCGAAGGTTATCCGATCTGGGACCTGGCGGCGGATGAGTTCGAGCGTCTCGCGGCGCAGACCGAAGGCGATGTGCTCGTCTTCATGCCGGGGAAATACGAAATCACCCGCACCATCTCGGCCATCCGTGCCTCGCGGGTGAGCGATCGGTTTGTCGTCCTGCCGCTGCACAGCGAGTTGCCGCCGGCCGAGCAGGACGCGGCGCTCAAACCATACGAGAAGCGCAAAGTGATCGTCGCGACGAATGTCGCGGAAACCTCTCTCACGATCGACGGCGTGCGGGTGGTGATCGACAGCGGCCTCGCGCGGATCGCGCGTTTCGATCCGCGCCGCGGGATCAATACCCTCTTCATCGAGAAAATCAGCCGCGCGTCGTCCGAGCAACGCGCCGGCCGCGCCGGGCGCACGGCGCCCGGACATTGCCTGCGACTCTGGACCGAGAGCGAACATCTGGAGCGCCCAGCGCAGGAACTTCCCGAAGTGAAGCGGCTCGATCTCGCGGAAGTCGTCCTCACCTTGAAGGCGAGCGGGATCGAGGACGTGGCCGGATTTAGTTGGCTCGAAGCGCCCGACCCGAAGGCGCTGGAAAATGCGGAACAATTGTTGACCGATCTCGGCGCCCTGTCGGGTAGCGCACGCGTCTCGCGTGCTGGTTGCGGCGTTCCGCCGCAACGAACTTTTCCAGTAAGACCCACGCCGGATAAGATCACAAACGCAACGAAAGTTCGCGACGGCGAGACGCCGTCGCCAGCACACGAGACGTATGCGCTACCCGGAATAACTGCCCTCGGCCGGCGCATGCTCGCCTTTCCGGTGCATCCTCGTTACGCGCGCATGCTCCTCGCCGCCCAGGAGCAGGGTTGCGTCCGCGGCGTCGCGCTCATCGCGGCGCTGACTCAGGGACGCAACCTGTTGGGCCGCGCCGAAGGAAAACAGGTGCGCGACGAACGCGAGGATTTCCTCGGCGGCCAGGAGGAATCCGATCTCTTCATTTTGCTTCGTGCCTTTCGTTATGCCGAAAAAAATCGCTTCGATCCGCGACGTTGCGCCCGGCTCGGAGTGAACGCCGGCGCGGCGCGCGACGCAGGGCAACTGTGGGAGCAGTTTCTCTCCATCGCCCGCGCCGAGGGCCTGGATATCGCGGAGCGCGAGGCCGAGCCCGGCGCGATCGCGCGCTGCGTCCTCGCGGGATTTCCAGATCAGGTCGCAGCGCGCCTCGACGAAGGAACGCTGCGTTGCGCGCTCGTGCATAATCGCCGCGGCGTGCTCGCCCGCGAAAGCGTCGTCCATCGCGCCCGGCTTTTGACCGCCTCAGAGATTCGCGAAATCGAGTCGAGCGACGGCGAACGCCAGGTCTTGTTGACCCTCGCGACCGCGATCAAGGAAGAATGGCTGCGCGAATTCTTTCCGGACAATGTCCGGGAAAGGACCGAGGTAACCTACGATCCATCGCTCCGCCGAGTCGTCGGGCGGACCGTCACACTTTTTCACGATCTCGTCCTCGCGGAGAAGAAATCGGAGCGCGTCCCGGCGGCCGAGGCCGCGGCCCTTCTGGCGCGGGAAGTGATCGCGGGAAATTGTCCGCTGAAGAACTGGGACCACGCGATTGAGCAATGGATCGCGCGGCTCAATTTCGCGGCCGCGGCGTTTCCCGAACTCGAACTCCCGCCGATTGGCGAAGCGGACCGCGCATTGTTGATCGAGCAGGTCTGCCAGGGCGCGACGAGCTACAAGGAGATCAAGGATCGCCCCGTCGGGCCGGTCCTGAAATCGTGGCTGAGCGCGGGGCACCAGCGCGCGCTCGACCAGCTCGCGCCGGAGCGGATCAAATTGCCTAACGAGCGTAACGCGAAGATCAGCTACAGCGCGAGCCAGGCGCCGACGATCGCGGCGCGCATCCAGGACCTCTACGGGGTGGAGAACGGTCTGACAATCGGTCAGGGCCGGGTAACGCTGCGGATCGAAGTACTGGCGCCGAATCATCGCCCGATCCAGATCACCGACGACCTCGCTACCTTCTGGCGCGAGAGTTATCCGAAAATCAGGCAGGAGCTGCAGCGCAAGTATCCGAAGCACCAGTGGCGCTGATTGCAGCCGGGATTGCTGATCCCGGCTACAATCAAATGCTGCCGCGAATACCGCGGGAGGGATCGCGTGGAGAAATCAGACCGCTGACCTGGACCAGGCGGCCTTCTTCCGCGGCGACGCCCGCTCATCGGGAAACGCGAATTCAGGGGCGCAAAACGCGCGCGATATGCGAAGGTTAAGTATGAAGAATTCCAATGGAGACAATTTTATGGAACACGATCCGATGGCGGAAACCGAGTTTGGCAGCGAGATGACCGGTCGGGGCGGCGAAAGCCGGATGCAGGAGGGCGCGCGGAAGATTTCCAGCGCCGCGGCCGATACTTGGGAACAGACTCGTCAGAAGGCGCTCGTCGCGCGCGAGAAGACGGAGTTTTTCCTCCGGGAAAACCCGGTTCCGACCGTCCTCGGCGCGCTTGCTCTCGGGTTGGCAATTGGTTTGGCGATCCGTTATTCCTCACGACCCGAGGAGCCCAGCCTGACGCTCAAACGCGCTCTGCGTGAGATCGATTGGAGCACGATCTCGCCCGCCTTTTTACCCGGCCTCATTCGCAGCGCAAAGCGCGGCTACGCGGATTCCGCTGAGGCGGTCAAGGAAGGTCTCGACCGGGTCAAAGAGGTAGACGTGGACGGATACGTCAAACCGTTGCGCAAGCAGTGGAAGAAGTGGATGAGCTAGCCAGGCAAATTCGTTAGGCGAGCGGCGCTCTTGGTCGGCGCCGCTCTCTGGACGGCGCAAGAGTGTGCGTTCTTCTTGCTGCGGCGCCGAGGCCCGCGCTCCGCAGAGCAAAGCATTTACGGACGTCGCGCATACTTCGCCGCCGCGCGACCGGCGCGCGTCCCGGTGGAAAAGCAACCCTGCAGGAGGTAGCCGCCAGTTGGCGCTTCCCAGTCGATCATTTCTCCGGCGAGAAAAACGCCCGGCATTTTCCGCAGCATCAGTTGATCGTCCAATTCCCGCCACAAAACCCCGCCCGCGGTTGAGATCGCTTCGGCGATCGGCCGCGGACCTCCCAACGGCAACGGAAATTCCTTCAGGCGCGCGATCGCTTTCTCGCGCTCGACGCAATCTTCGGGGAAATGGCTTTCCACGAGCGCGACCACTCCCGCGCTCAATTTCCAGGCGCGAAACCACTCGTTAGGCGCAGACAATTGGGCGGCGCGTTCGCGCAGGCCATCCGCCGTTACCTGGGGCTTGAAATCGATTCGCAATTCCGGCCGGGCCATCTCGCGCAAGACCGGACCGAGCCGGTAAATCGCGCCGCCTTCCAAACCGTAGCGCGTAATCAACAACTCGCCGGAAACCACTTCGCCGGCGGCGGTGACATTGAGATTCTTGAGCGGCAGACCTTCCGCGCGTTCGAGCACGGCCGCGGGCCAGCTCACATTCCAGCCGCAATTGGCGGCGGCGAAAGGCGCCATCTCCACGCCATGGGCGGCGAGCAAAGTGAGCCATCCGCCGTCCGAACCGGTCTCCGGCCAGGAGGCGCCACCCAGGGCGAGAACCACGGCGCGGGCGACCATCCGTCCGCCGCCACCGAAGTCGAGCCGCCAGGAATCGTCTTCTCTCGTTAGGCCAAGCAACCGTGCGCCGGTTCTGAACTCCACTCCGGCACTCCGCAGCCGCTGGAGCCAGGCGCGCAGGAGGACGGCGGCTTTCTGGCCGCGCGGAAAAACGCGTTTGCTCGTGCCGACATATGTCTCGACGGCCAGCTCCTCCGCCCACGCCTGCAACGCGTCCGGGCTAAAGTCCGCCAGCAACTCGCGCCAC
>DATMNS010000129.1:0-5765 GCA_035568735.1 Chthoniobacterales bacterium
AGATAAACCGTGTATTTTTTAATGCCGGTCAGCACGACCGACATGAGCACGTAAAGCAACGTGCAGATGATCAGGCTGGCGATCATGCCGATCGGCAAATCGCGTTGCGGATTCTTCGTTTCCTCTGCTGTGGTGGAGATGGCATCGAAACCGATGAAGGCAAAGAAAACAATCGCGGCGCCGCCCATGATGCCGCCAAATCCGCTCGGCGCGAAGGGCTGCCAGTTTGCCGGGTGAACCATGAACGAGCCGAAGGCGATGACGAAAACCACCACCGCGACCTTGATCAAAACGATCGTCGTGTTGGTCGTCGCGCTTTCGCGAATCCCGTAAATGAGGAGGACCGTTACCGCAGCCACGATCAATACCGCCGGGAGATCGAGGGCGATGGGGTAACCAAATAGGTGCGGCAAAACGAGCGGCGAATAATACTGCGAAGCTTCACCCCCTTGGGCGAGCTTCGTCGCCGCCGTCGTGGGGTCGGTCACCAACCAAAGCGGAAGTTTTATTGCGCCATGACTCAGGCTGTAGAGCAGCTTGACGAAATAATCCGACCAGCCTTTCGCCACGGCCATGTTGCCGACGGCATATTCAAGGATCAAATCCCAACCAATGATCCAGGCGATGATCTCACCGAGGGTCGCGTAGGAGTAAGTGTAAGCTGATCCCGAAACCGGAATCATGGCCGCGAGTTCGCTGTAGCAGAGGGCGGCGAAACCGCAGGCAATGGCTGCTACGACGAAGGAAATCGCCACCGCCGGCCCCGCCGCGGGGCGACCGAAGACGAGGTCGGTGTGGTTGATGAATGCGATGATGAAATTGAGTACCGGCGTTTTCACGATCGATTCGCCGACGTGCACGCTCTCGCCCGCAGCGGCCGTGCCGGCAAGCGCGAAAATCCCGGCGCCGATGATGGCTCCGATGCCGAGACAGGTCAGATCGAGCGCGGTGAGCGAGCGCTTCATCTTGCGATCCGGCGCTTCCGATTCGCGGATCAAATGTTCGGGGCTTTTTGTCTGAAAAAGTTTGGATGCCACAGATTTTCTCCGGTTGTCAGGCTGAGGTTTCCCGAAAGTGGGCGCATCGTCGCACCCGGCGATTGCGCCGGTCAATGCTTGTTTTGGACGCGTTATAACCGGCAGCCATGACCCCTCTGGCTGGCGCGGATTTAGCTGTTAATAGAGGATGCCCTCTCTCTCCGGTCTCTCCGGCCCCAATCTTTTCGCCGGCCTGCTCTTCAGCAGCATTGGTTTCGTCGGCTTCGTCTATGGGAGAAAGATGAGCGCCTGGAGACCGATGTTTCTTGGCATCGCGCTGATGGCATATCCCTATTTTATCGAAGACACGATCACGATTTGCGCCATCGGGCTCGCCGGATCGGCCGCGCTCTGTTATTTTCGGGATTGAGACGCGGGAGTCCGGGCCGCTTCCGGATGGACTTGCCGCGAGGAGTTGAATACTCTGCGGCCGATGGCCGACGAAACGACCCCGCTTGTTTTCGGCGATGCCGCGGCTTCCGAGCTCGGCAATTATCCCGGACGAAAATGGCTGCGGGGGAAGAGAAAGGCACGGGCGTCGCTGACCCATTGCGAAAATTGCGGCGCGCCGCTGAGCGGGCCCTATTGCGCGGTCTGCGGCCAGCCGGCGATCGATTATCATCGCTCCTTCGGCTCGCTCCTGGCCGATGCCGCCGATGCCTTCTTCAACCTCGACGCGCGTTTTTTCCGGTCCTTCGGACTACTCCTTCTCAAGCCGTGGCGCCTGACGAACGAGTTCGTGGCCGGCAAGCGCGCCCGCCACGTTCATCCCCTGCGCGTTTATCTCATCGCGAGCGTCATCTTCTTCCTCGTCATCAATTTCCTTTCCAAGGATGCGCACCTCGAAGCCAACGCGAGTGACGATCATTCCGGGTTGTCGATCACCTCCGCTACGCCCACGCCCGGCCCGCTCTTCCCCGTCATTCCCTCTCCCGGTTTTTCGTCCGGCTTGTCCTTCCTCCCATCTCCGACCGCCGCGCCCAGCCCGCAGCCGCAAGACGTTCTGATTGGCTTCGATGGCGCCGAAAACAAGTCGCCTTTTGCCATCTGGGTGCAAAAGCGCGCGAAGGAAAAACTCGGGCCGAGCGGCGACCGGGGCGACCTCTTTCTCAAGGCGCTGTTACAAAACCTCGCGCCGATGGTGCTCTGCTGCATCCCACTCTTCGCGTTCGTCCTGAAAATCCTCTACATCTTCAAGCGGCGCTACTATATCGAGCACCTCATTTTCGCGCTCCATACCCACGCCTTCGTTTTTCTCAGCACCGTGATCATTATCGGCCTCGGGTTTCTGGTGGCATTGAAATCGACGGCGCTCACCGCCGTCATCTGCACCCTTTTTGGTTTCGCGGTTGTGATCCAGTTGCTCGTCGCGATTCGGCGGGTTTACCGCCAGAACTGGCTGGCCACTCTTTTCAAGTTCGCCCTCGGGAGCGTGATCTACCTCGTGCTCCTGAGCATCGCTTTCGGCGTGACCGCCGTTTTGACCCTGCTTCTGCCCTGAGCCGTGAAGCTGGACTTGCGGAAGCAAGTCCCTCCGCAAGGACCAGTTTCCGCAAGTCCCGTTTGGGAGCTGCTCGTTAGGCAAGCGACTTGATCACTCCGCCGTCGGCGCGCACGGACGCGCCGTTGATCGCGGCCGCGAGGGGGCTGCAAACAAATGCGACCACGTCCGCGATCTCCTCGGGTTCGATGAAGCGTTTCAGAAGCGAGGTTGGCCGCGCGTTCTTGAAAAAGTCTTTCTCGAACTCCTCCGGGCTCATCTTGTTTTCCTGCGCCAGCTGCCCGACGAACTCGGTCACGCCCTCCGACGCGGTCGGGCCAGGAAGGACGGAGTTGACCGTCACCTTCGTTCCAGCGCAGGTCTCTGCCAGGCCGCGTGCGACCGCGAGCTGCGCGGTCTTGGTGGTCCCGTAATGGATCATCTCCGCCGGGATCTGAAGTCCCGATTCACTCGAGATAAAAATGATCCGGCCCCAATTGCGTTCCTTCATTCCTCCGAGATAGGCGCGGCTCAGCCGCACGCCGGAGAGGACGTTGACGGCGAAGAACTTCTCCCATTCTTCATCGCCGATTTTTTCAAACGGCTTCGGCTCGAAGATGCCGACATTGTTGACCAGCACGTCGACCTGCGGCAGTTGCCTAACGACTTCGGCGCAACCTTGAGCGGTACCGAGATCGGCCGCGATGCCGTTCAGCCTGAGGTTGGTAAATTCCTTTTTAATTTTCGCGATCGCTTGCTCGACGCGCGCCTGCGTCCGTCCGTTCAGCCAGACTTCCGCGCCTTCGCGCGCCAGCCGGCTCGCGATTGCCAGCCCGATCCCGGCGGTCGAGCCGCTGACGAAGGCTTTCTTGTCCTGCAATTTCAAATCCATGGGATTTCCTTTTCCACGCGGCCGGAACCGTTCAAGGAAATTCGATCGGCAGGGTCCAACCTTGACAAGGTGAGCTCCGAAGGCTTTCGCGAGCAGCGCTTGCCCTCTGGCTGCCATCCGCGTTAAATCAGCGGCATGGGTCGTCAATGGCTGCACGCCAAGCGAGAAGTGGCCGGTCTGAAGAAAGGCCAGGCGGTGGGCAAGCTGGTGAAGGAAATCATGGTGGCGGCCAAGATGGGCGGCGGCGATCCCTCGGGCAACCCGCGTCTCGCGGCCGTCATTGAGAAGGCGCGCAAGCAGAGCGTGACCCGAGACACGATTGAGCGCGCGATCAAGAAAGGCGCGGGGATCGGGGGCGAAAAACTCGAACTTGAGCATGTCGTTTTCGAAGGCTACGCGCCGCGCAAGGTTCCGGTGGTCGTGGAGGTTCTAACCGATAATAAGAACCGCACCGCACCGGAGATCCGCGTTCTTTTCAAGCGCGGTCAGCTCGGCGCGGCCGGCAGCAACAAGTTTCTTTTTGATCACGTCGGATTAGTCGAAGCGTATCATGTCGACCCGCTCGCGGACGTGGAAGCCGCTGCGATCGAGGCCGGCGCGCAGGAAGTCGAGCCGCTCACGTCGGGACAGAATGAGGATATCCCGGAAGGAACGGCGGGCGCGCGTTTCACGACGGCGGCGACCGACCTCCATGCGGTCTCGCAATGGCTGGCGCAGAATCAGTGGACGGTGGTCACGAGTGAGCTCGCGTACATCGCAAAGAGTTTTCCGGAGCTCAGCGATGAGGATCGAACGCAGGTGGGTGAATTTCTCCAGCTCCTCGAGGACCACGACGACGTGCATCGGGTCTGGGCGGCAATTCGTTAGGTGAAGCAATGTCCGACGAGACGACCCAGGCGATTTTCGGCGACGCGGTGGCCGACTCGCTGGAAAAACCGGGCAGCCGGCGCCGCGGGCTCTTCGGCCGGAAGAGACCGGCGAAGGACGAACCTTCGCGCTTCACCCATTGCGAAGACTGTGGCGCGGAATTGCACGGCCGCTATTGCTCGAAGTGCGGACAGGTGGCGGTCGATTACCACCGTTCCTTTCGACACGTCGTCGCTGATGTGGCGGAATCCTTCCTCAACTGGGATTCAAAATTTACCAAGACGATTGGGTTGCTCGTCATTCGACCCGGGTGGCTGACCAACCAATTCGTTGCTGGCCGGCGCACACGCTATCTCCATCCTTTGCGTCTTTACCTTCTGGTCAGCATCCTTTTCTTTTTGTGCGTTCGCCTCGCCCCGATCGAGACCAAGCCGCCGAGGGGAGCGAATATAACGGCGAAGGATCGCGCGAAAGTGGAGGAGGCGATGAAGGATCCGAATATCCCGGCTGCGGTGCGGGAAAAAGTGCTGAGAGGCATGGCCGAGAGTGCGAAGTCATCAGCGAAGCAGACCGGCCCGGTCTTGCCCGCCGAGGTCCCATCACCGTCGCCGTCGCCGGTCGTTAGGGGCCACTCGAAGCTATTGGACGACGGGTCGCACTCGAGCTGGCTGAAAGAAAGGATAAAAGAAAAGATCGGCCCCAACGGAGCCAACGTGCAGCTCCTAGGCAAGACGCTCCGCGACAATCTCTCGACCATGATGCTTTTCTGCATCCCGCTTTTCGCGCTGGTGCTGAAGATTCTCTACTTTCGTCAACGCCGTTACTACATCGATCACCTCGTCTACGCCCTGCACATTCACTCCTTTTTTTATATCGCGATTCTCTTGACCGTTTTCAGCGCGATCGGGGCGAAACACTGGGCACCGGCGCTGGAGACGCCGCTCTTGTGGATTCTCTGGCTTGCGATCGTGGCGCAAGTTTTCCTCTCGATCCGGCAGGTCTATCGCCAGGGCTGGTCCATGACGATTTTCAAGTTCTTCCTCGGCGGTTTCTTCTATCTGTTTGTTCTGATCGTTGCGCTTGCAGCTACGGCGGTCGCGACAATTGCTCTGCTCTAGGAAGTAATTTCCTCCAATCATGAAAGCGCTCTTCCTTCGCTCGCCCTCCAGGGGGATGCACACCGGCGCGCGCTGATTCGCCGCGGATCAGCTGAGCAGGGCTCTTGCCTTGGCGAGGGCCGCTTCGATTTTGGTCGCATCAGTGCCGCCGCCCTGCGCCAGTTCCGGGCGCCCGCCGCCCTTGCCCCCGATGAGTGGCGCCGTTTCCTGAATCAACTTGCCTGCTTGGAATCGTGCGGTGAGTTCTTTTGGGATGGCCGCGATCAACGCGACCCGACCATCTTTTTCTCCGGCCAGAAAAATAGGTCCTTCAAACCTGGTTCGGAGCGCGTCGGCCACCGCCTGGAGCAACTTGCCGTCGGCGTCCGGCA
>DATMNS010000130.1:0-3103 GCA_035568735.1 Chthoniobacterales bacterium
GCGTGTCCCGCCGCGGCGGCACGCAAGAGCCCGGCGATTGGAGCTGCGCTCGCGGGCTCGACGAAGATTCCTTCCGCGCTGGCCAGCCAGCGTTGTGCCTCGAGAATCTCCTCATGGGTCACGATGTCGATCACACCGCGCGATTCTTCGATGGCACACGTCGCCTGCGCCCAGCTCGCGGGATTCCCGATCCGGATCGCAGTGGCGACGGTCTCCGGTTTGGGGACGATCTCGCCGCGATAAATCGGCGCGGACCCTGCCGCCTGGAAACCGATCATCCGCGGAGGTCGCGTGGCCTTTCCGGCCGCGCGGTATTCCTGATACCCCGCCCAGCAGGCGGTGATGTTGCCGGCGTTGCCGACCGGCAACAGATGAAGATCCGGCGCGTCGCCCAACTCGTCCACGATCTCGAAGGCGGCCGTTTTTTGCCCCGCGATGCGATCGGGATTGATCGAGTTGACGATTGCGAAATCATCCCGTTCCCCGAGTGCCCTAACGATCTCCAGTGCCTGGTCAAAATTGCCATCGATCGCGACGACCCGGGCGCCATAGACGAACGCCTGGACCATTTTCCCGCTCGCAATTTTGCCCGCGGGCAGGACGACCGCGCAGCGCAGGCCGGCCCGCGCCGCGTAGGCGGCGGCGGAAGCGGAAGTGTTGCCGGTCGAGGCGCAGATGAGCGTCTGCGCGCCGCGCTCCAGCGCCTTGGAGACCGCGACCGTCATGCCGCGGTCCTTAAACGAGCCGCTTGGATTGAGTCCTTCGTATTTCACGAACACCTCGCACCCGCGGCCGACCGCGGCGCTCAGGCGCGGGGAGTAAATCAGCGGAGTATTTCCCTCGCCTAACGAGACAACGAGAGTCGCGGCGGTCACCGGAAGCCAAGCCGCGTAACAAGCGATCACTCCCCTGCCCCGCGCCGCCGCCTGCTCCGGCTGAGGGTTCTCGTTCATTCGTTAGGCGCCCTTTTTCACACCGCGGAGACGGTCTGCCGGGCACTGCCGGCGAGAGCCAGAATGACATCGGTTTTCGAGAGACTGCCGACCAGCCGATGCCCCTCGTGTTCGCTCACCACCGGCAGGCGTTCACCCTGATGGCGGGCGAAGCGCTCGAGCGCTCCCCCCAGGGTGGCGGAGGGCGGAATGGTCGGAAAATCCTCGCGCAGGATGTCGCCGGCGATGACCAGCTCGGCCAGTTCCGGCGCATTCAGGTAATTCTTGATGTCGTGCAGGGAGATGGCGCCGACGAAACGCTGACCTTCCGTGACGTAAAGATAGTTGAATCGATTCGCGATGAATTTTTCTCCGATCTCGGCGAAGCGCGCGGTCGGCGAAACGGTCAACGGATCGGGCTTAAGCAAATCGCGCACATGGAGTTCCGCCAGTTGCCGGCGGTAATCGCCCGCGCCCTTGCGCTTGAGCGACTCGCTGTAGATCGAGCGCTTCTCGATGCTGACCGACGTATAATAACCGACCACGCAGGCCAGCATGAGCGGCAGAATGATTTGATAATCCAGCGTCAGCTCGAAGATCATGATGATGGCCATGATCGGCGCGTGCGTCGTGGCCGCGAGGAAGGCGCCCATCCCGACGAGCGCGAAGGCACTCGGGTTAGTCGTTAGGCCGCCGGGGAAATGACCGGCGGCGATCCCGAACAAATAACCGAGACTCGCGCCGACGAAGAGCGTCGGCGTAAAGACGCCGCCGACTGCGCCGGAGCCGAAAGTCGCGGCGGTGGCGAGCACCTTGAAAATCAGGATTACGGCGACGAGCTGCCAGGCCCAATGGCCGGCGAGAATCGTGTTGACCGCGCTGTAGCCGTTGCCGCAGACCTCCGGATGAAAAATGGCGAGCGCGCCGACGATCAATCCGCCGACAAACATCTTGAGAAAAACCGGAACGGGCACGCGGCCGGCAAGACGTTCGCTCGCGTGGAGCAGCCGAAGAAACCACGGCGCCACCAGGCCGGCGAAAAGACCGAGGAAAAGATGCGGCACGATTTCCCAGTTCGAGTGCAGTTGGAAATGCGGGATCGCGTAGATCGGGTCGGGCCCGAGAAAGCCGCGCACCGTGAGGGTCGCGATAACCGACGCGAAAACGAGCGGCCCGAAAATTTCCATCGCAACCGAGCCGAGCACGATCTCCGCGACAAAGAGCGCGCCCGCGATCGGCGCGTTATAGGCCGACGCGATTCCGGCGGCCGCGCCGCAGCCGACCAGCAGTCGAAGCCGCGGGGTCGACCAGTGCCGTATGCGACCGGCAATCGAAGCGACGAGCGACGAAAGCTGGACGAGCGGACCTTCCCGCCCGATCGAACCGCCCGAGGCGATGGTGAACATGGCCGAGAGACATTTCACCAAGCTCCGGCGGGTGGAGATTTTTCCATCCCCGAGCGCGACCGCCTCCATATAATCGGCGGTCGTCACGCCCCCGTGCCAGCGCATGCCGACAAAGAGTACCGTGCCGGCGAGCAATCCGCCGAGCGCGGGAATCGTTAGGCGGGCCCACCAGGGAAGAGCGATGAAGCTTTCCGCCAAACCCGGCTCATTGCTTCGGGTGAGCAGCTTGTGCAGCAGGCTCGTTGCGTAACGAAAACCGATCGAAGTGAGCGCGCCGCAGAATCCGATGATCCCCGCCCAGGCCAGCGTGCCCTGCAGGTCGCTCGGTCGAATGATTTCGGTAAACCAAACCCACCACTTCAACTTTCGCAGAAAGCCGAGGCGGAGTGGCGGCGCGCCGCCGGGCGCATGGTCGGTCGACACGCCTACGACGTGAGCGCATCCCGCGCGCACGTCAAATCGCGGGACGCTTGCAGATCACGCGATTGTTTTTATCCACCTTTGCGACGCAGCCGCCCGATACCGGGAAATTCCAGAAGCCGGCGAATGCGGTCGTCGCGCCGCTATAGACTCGGAGGGACATGCTTCCGCATGTCCTGGACGCGCGGAAGCGCGTCCCTCTGGGAACAACGGCAGTTGAGACTTCCGCGCGACGAGTAGAGAATGGACGCGGCGCTGGTTCGCTCTCTCGACTAACGACTCTCAACTCTCAACTTCCGATGGCTCTGAGCAAAAAAGATAAACTCCGGCTCCTCACGATTCTGC
>DATMNS010000131.1:0-7011 GCA_035568735.1 Chthoniobacterales bacterium
GCGCTTTCTCGCGCGCGCGGGAATCAAAAAACTCGTTCTGACGAACGCCGCGGGGTCGGTCAATCCGGATTTCGAGCCGGGCTCGTGGATGATGATTACCGACCATCTTAACCTGACTGGGACCATGCCATTGTTAGGCCAGAGCGACTTCGTCGACCTGACGGCTGCTTACTCGCCGGATTGGCGCGGCCGTCTCGGGGCCGCGGCCCGGGCGATGGGCCTCCCGCTGCATGAAGGGGTCTATGCCGGCATGCTCGGTCCGCAATACGAGACGCCTGCCGAAGTCCGGATCCTGCGGCTCGTGGGGGCTGATGCGATCGGGATGTCAACGGTGTGCGAAACGATCCAGGCGCGCGCGCTCGGGCTGGAGGTCGCCGGCTTTTCCTGCCTAACGAATTGGGCCGCCGGGTTGAACCCGGGGCCGCTCTCGCATCGTGAGGTGCTGGCCGCGGGCGAAGCGAGTGGCGCCGTGTTCATGCGCCTGCTGGGCGCCGCGCTCTAGAACTAGTGCAATGTATCAGAAGAAGCGAGACCGCTCTGGCAGATCATGGACATGCGTCCGGCCTCACGTCCGCGGGCGCTGGTCTCGCTTCACGTGATACCTAATCGAGCGGAGGATGAGCGCGTGGCTCGCGGTCCTTCGTCGTCGCGGTGCTCGGCTGCGTGACGAAGGGGCCGCCCTCCATCGGCGCAGCGGAACTAAAGGCGACATCCGGCATATCACTCGGTTTCCCTTCGAGAGGGAACTCTTTGCGCAGCGGAAAATAAGGATAGCCATCCCACATCAGGATCCGGCGCAAGTCGGGATGGCCATTGAAACGCAGACCCATCATGTCGTAAATCTCGCGCTCATGCCAGTTCGCGGTCGGCCAAATATCCGAGACGGTGTCGACCGCGGGATCATCTTCCGGCACGCGTAACTTGAGCCGCAGATGAATCGACAGCGTCATGGAGTAGAGCTCGTAAACGACTTCGAAGCGCGGCTCATCGCCGAAATGATCGACGCTCGAAATATCGAGCAGATAATCGAACGAAAGCTCTTCTTTGCAAAACTTGGCGATCTCGCGGATGTCACCCGCCGCGATCACGAAAGTGGTCTCACCGCGAAATTCGATCTGCTCCAGAATCTTTGCTCCAAAGAGCTTGGCCAGCGACGCGAGTAGATCAGGGCCGGTCATTGGGGACGTGACGAGTCCGCCGCGGTGGATAAATTGTGAGTTACGAGGGACAAGATTGACAGGCGAAATTTTTAGACTAACGACTCGATTTTTTCGACCAGGCCGCGCTTTTGCGAGATGAAGGAGCGCTCACCACTGATCTTATTTTGTAACTTCATCAGGCCCTCGAGCAGCGCCTCCGGTCGGGGCGGGCAGCCCGAAACGTAAACATCCACCGGCAAGAGTCGGTCGATGCCCTGTAGCACAGCGTAAGAGCGATACATGCCGCCGCTCGAGGCGCAGGCCCCCATCGCGATGACCCATTTCGGCTCCGGCATCTGATCGTAGATGCGCTTCACAGCGAGCGCCATTTTATAGGTCACCGTGCCGGCCACGATCATCACGTCGCATTGCCGCGGCGAAAAGCGCATCACCTCGGCGCCAAAGCGGGCGATGTCGAAACGCGCCGACGCGGTGGCCATTAATTCGATCGCACAACAGGCCAGGCCCATCGGCATCGGCCAGAGTGAGTTCTTGCGCATCCAGTTCATCGCCGCGTCGAGCTGGGTGAAAATGACGTTGCCCTCGATCTTGGAATCGTAGGCGGCGGGGAGCCTTTGGGGATTCGGGCTGGCCAGCGCGGCATCCATTCTGGGAAATAAGCTAGGGGGCGGCGGCGGCGGCGCAAGCCTGGAGAGGCTTCGCTCCAGGAAGCGCCGGGGAAACCGGCGGCGACAGAAGCTGCCGGAGCTTGCCGCAATCGCTCCCGCGCTTCGCAGAGCCAGGCGCCTACGCCCGAGGCGCGATTAGGCGAAAGCCGACGCGTAGCCGTTGCGGCTCGCGGCGATGGCTTCATGCACCGTGCGGCCAAGCTCCGCCGCTTCGTAGGGCTTTGCAATCACACCGCGGAAACCAAAGTCCTCATAGCGACTCATGGTCGCGTCCATCGCATAGCCGCTGGAGACGACCGCATTCACCATTGGATCAATCTCGATCAATTTCTTGAGCGCATCTTTTCCGCCCATCCCACCCGGCAGGGTGAGATCGAGAATCACCAGATCGAAGCGCTGGCCCCGCCCGAGCGCCTCACGGTAAAGCTCTATCCCACGCACCGCGGTCTCCGCCGCGAAGACTTCGTAACCGAGACGGGAAAGCGTGAATTCAACCAGCGCCCGAATCGCTTCCTCATCGTCCACCACCAGGATTCGGCCGGAGCCGGACATCGCTTCACTCGCCGGCCTGACTGGTTCGACTGGCGCGGGTAATAGGTGCTGCGCGGCCGGGAGAAAGATGGTGAAGGTGGAACCGCAATGCTGCTCTGATTCGACCGTAATCAGGCCGTTGTGATTCTTGATCACGGAATAGGTCGTCGCCAGCCCGAGGCCGTTGCCTTTGGGTTTGGTGGTGAAGTAGGGATCGAAGATTTGCTTCAGGCAGTGCTCCGGAATCCCGACGCCTTCGTCGCGCAAGCCGATCCGAATGTAATCCCCCGGCGGCAGATCAGGGATGACTGGGGTCGCATCCGCCTTGTAGGTGAAGTTATCACAAGCGACGTGCAGGATCCCGCCATCGGGCATGGCCTGGTCCGCATTCACCACCAGGTTGGCGATGACCTGGCTGATTTGTCCCGGATCAAATTCCGCCGACCAGAGATTGGGCTCGATCGCCAATTCGCCCCGGCTGTGTGAACCGCGGAGCGAGAAGCTGACCGTTTCTTCGATCAGCTTGGCGATGGAGGCCGTCTTCTTAATCGGTGCGCCGCCCCGGGCGAAGGTGAGAAGTTGTTGCGCCAGGTCGCGCGCCCGGAGGGAAGCATTCTTGGCGTCTTCGAGTCGGGCGACCATTTGGTCGTCAGGCGGGAGGAGGAGGGTGACGAGCGAGATGTTGCCGATGATGGCGGTGAGCAGATTGTTGAAATCGTGCGCGATGCCGCCGGCGAGGAGACCGAGCTGCTCGAGCGTGTCGGCTTTGCGGCGCTCCGCTTCGTCGCGCTGCCGTTCGGCGATGTCGCGAAAGACGAGGACCACTCCGCAAAGTTCATTTTTCCCGTCGCGGATCGGGGAGGCGACTTGCTCGATCATGCGTTTCACTCCCTCGCGGGAAGTGAGAGTCGATTGTTCCGGCGTGTTCAGGAGGATGCCTTCGGCTTCGCTCCGGTAACCGGCGCCTCCGGGGCGCTTCCTTTTCTTCCCGCCGTCAGCCGAAAGGTCGAAGACGGCTTTGAGCGGCTGCCCGACGGCTTCGCTGGCCGTCCAACCGGTCATGGTTGCGCCGGCGGCATTGCAAATCACCACCCGTCCGGCGAGATCGGTCGTGATCACGCCGTCGCCGATCGAGGCGAGGGTCACAGCGAGGCTTTTCTTTTCGGCGGCCAATTCCTCCTCGAAGCGTTGTCGCTCCGTGATGTCGCGGATCATCGCGACGTAAAACTTTTGTTGGTCCACGATCATTTCGCTGAGCGAGATTTCCACCGTGAAGGACGCCCCCGCGCGCGCCTGAGCGAGCGCGAGAACCGTTCCACCGGTGCGCAGGACAAGGCCCGCCCAATCACAGGTGGTCGGTGAATCATCAATCTCTCGCGCGAAATATTTCGGCACGAGTTGGATGAATTCGTCCTCGAAGTTTTCGTTCGCGGCATAACCAAACATTCGTTTCGCAGCCGGATTCATCGAAGCGACCGCTCCCTTCTCATCGATCGTGATCATGCCATCGAGGACGTGGTCGATGACGGATCGGATCCGGGCGTCGGCGATTTCCAGTTTTTTGAGCTGGCGCCGGTAAAGGAGGAAACTGTAGCTGCTGGAGGCAATCATCAGCCCGGCGGCGATCACACAAACCAGATCAATCCCGAATGTGCTCAAGATGCGCGCCCGAGCCGCGGCCGCGGAGCGCACCTGGTAAATATCCATTTGCTCCTTCTCGAACTGCTCCATGGAACGGCGCACGACATTCATCAGGGATTCGCTCCGTCCCGCCCGCGCTGTGGCGGAGAAATCCTGGCCCTCTCTTTTGGTCGCGATGTCGGGTGTGGCACTGTGGCTAATCCAACTCTCCAGTCTTTCGCGGATGCGGGTTAACTGGTCCACCTCGGCGGGCTTGCTCGCCACCAGCACCGTCAGGTAGCCATGGAAGGTATAGAAATCGGACGACGCCCGTTTGTAGGAATCAACGAAAGCCGGATCGCCGGTCAAAAGGTAGCCGCGCTCTTCCTTCTGCATCTCGGAGGCGGCGCGTTCCATCTTGGAAATGAAATTGAGCACCTGGGTGGACTGGCTCGTCCATTCCTGCTCGCCCACCAGTTCGTTCAAGACGATCTGCTCCGCGCGCTGAATCTGCTGCATGATTTCGCGTACTTCGTCGAGGGCCGACGCGCCAAGTGCTTCCTTTGCGCGCGCCGCGTCGAGCGGTGTCTGCAGCTCGTCAATCATGGCTAATGAACTATTTTTTAGCCAATTCTGACTGATCTTACGCAGTTGAAGGACGCGCTTTTTCTGCTCGACATCGTCTCCGATGAGGCGCGTGAGCTCTTCGCTGTCCTTCAGAAAAAGCGATTGCAATCGGTTGAAAGTCTCAACGTAAGCCCCGTCTTTGGTCAGCAAACGGCCGCGGTAGGCATTATCGAGGGCCGCGATGTCGTTTCCGACTGCACTGCTGACCCTCAACACCTCGACCGTGCGGGCGCGAAGACGGTCTCGCTCCTGATTGCGGAACGACCAAACCACGCAGGACACCGCGAGGACCACGATCACGAGGACACCGACCGCCGTGCCAAGGAGTAGTTCGAAATGGAAATTATCCCGAGTCAGGAATCGTTCGATCCGATTGCGGAAGTAACCGCGCTTTTTCTCTGGAACGCTCCTGACGACGGCAACGGTTGGCACAGGAGGCATATACGGGCATCATCCAAAAGCAATTCTTCTGCCATGTGGCAGGATGGATATTCTCGCCTTTTAACTGCGGGTCTTAGTAGCGCACGCGAACGAGGGTCAGGCCGTTCGCGGGTGCGACGAGGCGGGAGGGTTCCAAGGCGGCGCCGTGAAGTCGCTCCCGCACTTCAGCGACGCTCGTTTTGCCCAGGCCGCAGCGGACGATGGCTCCCGCCATTAGTCGCACCTGCTTGTAGAGAAAACCCTCACCGTCGAACTCCATGACTGTGCCCGAAGAGGTGCGGCGCACTCGCAAAGCGCGAATCGTCCGGATAGTCGATGCGACCGGATGCCCACGATTCGCGGCGAAACCGGCAAAATCATGGCGGCCGACAAATTCCCTCGCGCAGGCTCGCATTAATCCGTCATCGAGCGAACCCGCCACATGCCACGCGCGGCCGAATTCAAAGGGCGAAAGGACCGGGGTGGTGGCAAGGCGATAGCGGTAGATCTTTCCGCGGGCTGAGAACCGGGCATGAAACGTCCGCGGCACAAATTGACAGCGGAGGAGGCGAATCTGCGGCGGGAGCGACGCGTTTAAGGCGGCGAGGAGGACCGCGGGCGAGAGTTTTGTGGGCAGATCAACGTGCGCGCATTGCCCGAGCGCATGCACTCCGGCGTCGGTCCGTCCGGCGCCGTGCACGCGAATTTTTTGCCCGACCACCCGGGCGAAGGCCGCCTCGAGGCGATCCTGGATGGTGTCGCCCTTTGCCTGGCTTTGCCAGCCGGAGAAACCGAAGCCGTCGTAGGCGACAATCAGTTTCAACCGCCGCCACGCCCCGGCCTCGGGCGCTTCTTCGTCGTTAGGCAAAAGGCTCCGGCTCCGCGCCGCCCTGGTTTGGCTGCCGGCGATCGAGATAGCTTTGCAGGATCATCTGCGCGGCCACCTGATCGACATAATCGCGAGTCTGGCGGGTCGATTTCCCCGCCGCGCGCAGGGCACGATGGGCGGCCGCGGTCGAGAGCCGCTCGTCCCAGGTGCAGACCTCGCACTGGACCACCGCCCTTAGTTTTTCGGCGAACCCGTTCGCTTCGTTCGCGGACTCGCCGACGCTTCCGTTCATGTGCCGGGGCAGTCCCACGACAATCCGTTCGACATTTTTCTCGAGCACGATGGCCGCGACCCGCGCCACCGGATCGGCCCTCCTCGCCACCACGATGGTCTCGGCCGGATGGGCCAGCATTTGCAGTTCGTCGGAGAGCGCGATGCCGATCCGCGCCCTCCCGTAGTCGATTCCCATCAATCTTTTCATTCGTTAGGCAGGCGCCCGCTCATTGCAGCTTCGGCGGAAGTTTGGCCACCAAATCCTTGACCTTTTCCGCGTCGCGCCGGTTGCAGACCAAAATGGAGTCATCCGTCCGCACGATGATGAGATTGTGCACGCCGAGGAGAGCGATCGTGGTCGCCCCTTCGCTGAAGACAATGTTGTCGCTCGCCTGCAAAGTGGCGAGATCGCAATTGGCGGCGTTCTTGTTTTCGTCCTGCGCGAGGTAGGCCGAGACGGCGCGCCAGCCGCCGACGTCGTCCCAGTCGAAATTCGCCTCCACCATCAGGACGCGATCAGCCTTCTCCATGATTGCGTAATCGAAGGAGATGATCGGCAGGTTGCTGAAACGTTCCCGTAAAGCGGACTCCCAGTTGCCCGGCGCGCGAACCTGGGAAATGAAATCAGCCAGCTCCGGCGCGTGGCGATTGAACTCGCTCAGGACGGTCGGCACGGACCAGACGAACATTCCAGTGTTCCAGCGGAAATTTCCTTTCCGCACGAAGACGTCCGCCAGCTCGACGTTCGGTTTTTCGCGAAAACGAACCACCCGAAAGATGTCGTTAGGCGCGGAGCCGCCCGGGAGCGGGGCGGGCGCTCCCTGCTCGATGTAGCCGAACCCCGGGCACGCCCAGGTCGGCTTGATTCCGATCGTAACGAGCG
>DATMNS010000132.1:0-6060 GCA_035568735.1 Chthoniobacterales bacterium
AATGCGACCCTGAGCAAAAGCAGTCCACTCGTGATCCGCGGTCCGCAAATTGGCGCGGGACAACTGCTTCTCCTGCTTGTCGTCCAGTAGCGCGCTGGAGTGAAGGCGAGTCGATTGCGGAGCACCGCGCGCAGCGTTAAATGCCCCATGCGTCATTTCGCTTCCGCTTTTCTCCTTTTCTTTGTTCTCTCCTCTCGGGTGACGGCCGAAACCAAATTCAGTTTCGCAACCACGCCAGGAAAGCTGCCGAAGACTGTGCTGCCGGTCGAGTACGCGATTCGGATTGTCCCGGATGTCGAGAAACTCACTTTCACCGGTTCGGAAACCGTCAAACTCGAGGTGCAGGAAGCGGTCACCAAGATCGTGCTCAACGCACTCGAGATGGAGATCTCGGCGGCGTCCGTCGATGGCCAACCGCTGCCCAAAAAGGCGATCGCTTTGAACGAAGCGGAGCAAACGCTGACGCTCACCTTGCCTGACGAGTTAGCGACGGGAGAGCATCAACTGGCGCTCAAGTTCAGCGGAAAAATCAACGCGCAAGGGCAGGGGCTTTTCTACGCCCGTTATCAGGAGCAGGGGACCAACGACAAGAAACTCATGCTTGGGACACAGTTTGAGGCGACCGATGCGCGGCGGATGTTCCCCTGCTGGGATGAGCCCAGTTTTCGCGCACGGTTTCAGCTCACCGCGGTGGTCCCAAAAGACTTCACCGCAGTCTCAAACATGCCCGTGGAGAGCGAGCAAAAGGTCGAGGGCGGAAACGAGGTGCGCTTTGCCTTCTCGCCGCCGATGTCGAGTTATCTCGTCGTGCTCGTGGCCGGCGAACTCGATTCCATCGAAGCCGAACAGGACGGCGTAAAACTGCGCGTCGTCGCGACCAAGGGCAAAGCGGAGATGGGCCGCTACGCGCTCGAGAGCGAGGCCAGGATTCTCCACTACTACAACGAATATTTCGGCGTCCCCTATCCGTTGCCCAAGCTCGATCTGATCGCCATCCCGGGCGGCTTCGGCGGTGCGATGGAAAACTGGGGCGGCATCACCTATTACGAATCGGTCCTGCTTTTCGATCCGCAGAATTCCTCGGCTGGAACGAAGCAGGATATCTTTGCGGTCATCGCGCACGAGATGGCGCACCAATGGTTTGGCGATCTCGTCACGATGGCATGGTGGGACAACCTCTGGCTGAACGAGGGCTTCGCCTCCTGGATGGGCTCGAAATGCACCGACCATTTCAATCCGGAATGGAACGAATGGCTGCGCCGCAATGTGTCGCGCGATCCGAGCCGGAGGATCGGTTTTCCCAAAGATACCGCGATGCAATCCGACGCGCGCTCGACGACGCATCCCGTGCAGCAGCCGATCGCAACGGAAGCGGAAGCGGGCAGCGCCTTCGACGAAATCACCTACAGGAAAGGCCAGTCAATCATCCGGATGATCGAGAGTTTTCTCGGGGAGGATGTTTTCCGCAGCGGCATCCGCAAGTACATCGCGACGCACCAATATTCGAACACCACGACTGCGGATCTCTGGCAGGCGCTGACGGAAGTCTCGGGTAAGCCAGTGGGGGAAATCGCGCCCGGTTGGACGGAGCAACCTGGATTTCCGCTGGTCAAGGTGGCGCGGGACGGAAACACGATCAAGCTCACGCAAGAGCGCTTCACGGTGCATTTCCCGAACCCGCCGGCCCTTCAGTGGCAGATTCCGCTCACCTACGTAACCCAGGACCAACCTACGACCGCCGGCTTTCTTCTGCGCGACCCGGCGGCGGATTTGCCTAACGAGTTGCCGGGCAATCGCGCGATCAAGCTCAACGTGGAGGATGCTGGTTATTATCGCGTCGAGTACGACGACACCTCCTGGGAATTGCTCATTGCGCAGTTGGGAAATCTTTCGGAAGCCGACCGGGTAAATCTGCTGATCGATGCCTGGGCATTGGTCGAGGCAAACCGCAAGCCGCTCTCGCATTACCTCGGTCTCGTCAATCAGCTCATGAAGGATGATCAGTTGGCAGTCTACGATCAGGTCATCGACACTTTCACTTTTATCAACCGGCTGCTCGCCGGCGACCCGGCTCGACCACGCTTCCAGCAAACCGCCCGCACCGTTTTGCGCCCCGCCTTCGATCGCGTCGGCTGGGAGGCGAAACCGGGCGAACCATCGGCGCGTGCGTTTCTGCGCGCTTCGTTGATTCGTGGTCTCGGCCTGCTGAACGATTCCGACATCATCGCGGGGTGCCGCTCGCGTTTCGATCGGTTCCTTTCCGATCCCGCGGCGGTGGGACCTGATTTGCGTCCGACCATCTTCGCAGTCGTCGGTCGTTACGCCGACTCCCAGGCGTGGGAAAAACTGCACCAGCTCGGTTTGAAAACGACGAGCGCCGAAGAGAGACAAAACTATTACGAGGCGCTCGCCGGCGCGCTTGATCCTAGGCTCGTCAAGCGGACGATTCCACTCGCGCTCACCGATGAGCTATCGACCAGCCGCGCCGCTCTGTTGCTCCCCTTTGCGGCGCGGCAGAGCGAGCGTCCGGATCTGGTCTGGGCGTTTGCCCGGGAGCACATGAAGGAGCTCCTCGCGAAACAGGATGCGCTGGGCATCAACGGCTTCGCTGCCGGACTGTTTAGCTACTCTTCCGACGTCAAGGATGCTGCGACGCTCCAGCGCTACGCGAAGGCAAACCTTCCTTCATCCGCCGCCAGGGCAGTGCAGAAAACGGTCGACGAGATCGGCTTCCGCGCGGAATTCAAACAACGCCTGCTCCCGCAGTTGCACGCGTGGATGGACCCGTAGAGCGAGGCGTCTACAGCGCCGCCTTTTTCTCGGGCAGACGCGAGTCGTCCCGCGCTCCGCGCAACTCTTCAGCGGCTTCCATTTTCAAATACTGCGCGTAACGCCAGCCGGCTGCAGCCTGGCTCAGAAGGAAGAAGGCCATGATCCCAATCCAGATCGATTGCTTCCAAATCGCCCCGAGCGCGAGCGCGCCGCCGCCAACGAAACCGACTGCGGTCGCAACGAACAAGCTCTGAATTTGGCCCAAAGGAAACCAAAGGAGAGCGCGCAAAATCTGGCCGCCATCGAGGGGATAAATTGGGAGAAGATTAAACAGAAGCAGGCCAAGGTTGATCCGCCAAAGCCAAAGCAGCACGAGGTAGGCGTCGCCATTCGTGGACTCCCAGCCGGCGCGCGAGGCGGTATGCAGCACAAGGGTCAGAATTGGCACCAGCGCAACGTTTACGAGCGGACCGGCGGCGATGCTCCAGAGCATCGCGCCCGCCCGCGGCGGCGGATTCACGAAAGCGATCCCGCCCAAGGGCCAGAGAACAATTCGGTTCGCCTGGCCGCCGACCTGACGGCAGGCGAGAGCGTGGCCGAACTCGTGCATGGTGACCAACACGAACAAACCCAAATAAAGGATCGCTGCCCAAACCGGCGAAGAGAAGGTGGAGCGCCAAATCTGCACTTCGTAAACGGCGACGACAAACCATGACCAGTGCAGAAACACTTCGATTCCGGCGATCCGGAACAATCGAATCGAACCTCCTTGTGTCGGCATCGATAAAGATAGCGCGGGCCGGCGCCCGCCGCATCAACCGAGTAGGCGATTGATCGTGGCGGCAACGTAGCCGGCGCCGAAGTCGTTGTCGATGTTCACTACCGTGACCCCGCTGCCGCAACTGTTCAGCATCCCGAGAGGCGCGGCGAGACCGCCGAAGCTCGCCCCGTATCCCGCGCTGGTGGGAACGGCAATAACCGGCTTATCCACGAGGCCCGCGACAACGATCAGCGCCGCGCACTCCCGCAGGTGATCGGTGTCAACAAAGGCGGAGTCCTCCGACATGGGTCAACACGGGGCGGTGGCAGTCCGCTCAGATCGCCGCGTCGCGCTGCTCGGTTTGGGCGGGTAGCAATAAGCGCATCGGCAGCATTGGCGATTCGTAAAAGCCGTGTTTGCGGAAGAAACTCTGCGAACGCAGCTCCGGCCGATCGGTCAGTAGCGTGATCCGCCGGAAATTCTTCTGCCGGGCAAACTCGATCGCGTAATCCAGCAGCATGGAGCCGTAGCCGTGGCCGCGATACTCTCTGTGCACCACCAGGTCCTCGAGCAGGATGACGAAGCCGCCTTCCGCAGTGCTAATCGTGAAAAGCAGGTTGATCATTCCCACGATCGAGCGGTCCCGGCGGAGGACGAAGACCCGGCCCCGATTTGGCTGCTCGAAAATGAGGCGCAGTCCACGGAGTTGTTTCTCCTTGTCGGGGCGGAAATCGCTCTCTTCACTGAATAACTCACCGAGCAGGCTCGATAACTCGTCCAGGTCCTCCGAGATCGCCGGTTCGATGACCACGTCGCTCATCGCAGATGGTTATTCCACAATCGGCCACCGGTGGCAATGCGGTTGTCGGCGCCCGCTCGGCTGGCAACCGGCGTTGACAAACCCATGCACGCCCCTAAGGTAGGCCCTCTTTCAACGCCCGGCAGTGGGTTTTTTCTCTATGAAGCGCACCTTACAGCGATCCAAGCGAACCCGGAAACAGCAGCACGGTTTCCGCGCGCGCATGAGCACCAAGGGCGGCCGCGCCACGCTCGCCCGGCGTCGTCAGCGCGGTCGCAAACGGCTTCTCCCCAAGGGCGTGGAAGTGCATTTCGCCCGCCACACGCAGGCCTAGGCTCGCCTAACGACTCAGTTCTCGGAGCCGGCCGGCGTAACCGGTCAGCTCGAGATAGCCACAGCCGCGCACCGGGTTTCCAGCGCGCCTCCCGGCCAGATCGAACGCGCCCTCCCAGTAGACGAGGGGGTCGAGGACGAGTTCCTGGTTCGACAAGACGGGCTGGATCGTAAATTCGAGTTTCTCTTGCGGCACGGTGATCCGCCAGCGGATCGGATAATTGGCCTGCGTCGCTTTGCTCTTCCAAAATGTCTCCGGCGTCATCTGGAAATCGGCACTCGTGAGAGCGGTAGAGCTGCCATCAGATCGGACGAATGTTCCGCTCGAAATCGGGTCGATTGCACCACTCGTTAGGCGCATTTGGTAAAGCATCAGCTCGCTGTCGTCGTCGAATTGCGCCGAAACCCAGTTCCAGCCAGCCTGCCCGGGCGCGAGCTGATTCGTCGCCCACTCATGGTCGAACCAGCTTTCCCCCGTGACGACGAAACGATCCTTTCGCGCGCGCAGGCTGCCGGAAGTCTTGAGCCGCGTGATCGAGTAATAATGCGACGCGTGTCCCGCGCCGGCTGCCTTTCGGCTGAGTCCACCGGCGCCGTGAACAATCGGGGGTTTCGACGGGATGAGGTGGAGTTGCACCTCCGCGTCACCCGTGTCGGCGGCGAGATCGAAGGAGCCATCGGCGTTCAGCTTCAAGCTCCACGATTCGATCCAGGCGATCCGATCATTGTTTGCGAAACCCGCGTTCCCAAAGCTCCCGCGACTCGCTTTCTGCTGAAACAGGAACGCCTTCCCAGCCGCGTCCGTGACGGTGAAATGCGCGAACTTCAAATCATCGACCACAAAGCGCGAAGTCGTTGCTGCGCGCTCGTCCGGCGGACGAATTCCCTGGCGAAAAAACGTTAGCTCATAGCCGAATCGGCGTCCGCTCTCGTTCGTGAGGTTTCCGGTGAAATACCACCACTCGGTCTTGAACTTTTCGTGCAAATAATGATCACGCGGAAATTCGTAGGGCCATCCCGGCTCCGCGATTTTCCAATCCGCCGCCGTGCATGCGAGCGCCAGCGCGCAGACCACCAGGCGTCTCCTCATTCGCTCCGGATGGCCTCCGCCACATTCAGCCGGCCCGCCCGCCAGGCCGGAATCCAGCCGGCCGCCACCGCCGCCGCGACGATCCAGAGCGGCGTCCACGCCAGTGACCCCCAGGGGAAGGCGAGCTGGATCGTCCAGCCAAAGAAAGCGCGATTTATCACCCCCGTGAGCACGAGCGCGAGGCAAAGCCCCGAGGTCAAGCCGAGCAGACTCGCCAGCAGGCCGATCATGCCGCTTTCCCAAAGCAGGAGCCGCCGGAGCTGCGCCGCCGAAGCGCCGATCGAGCGCAAGACGGCCAGCTCGCGC
>DATMNS010000133.1:0-2194 GCA_035568735.1 Chthoniobacterales bacterium
CCCGAAAACCGCGTCGCTGAAGTTTTCGAGGCGAGTGACCTCGAGACCGCGTTGGCGAAAGCCGTCGCTGATTTCACGATCGTGTCTGGCGCGAGCGGCGCGGAACATGGAGCACTTTGATAAGCGAGCCGGGCGTGCGCGACAAGCGGTTAACGAGACGCGGAGATCGTTGCTCCGGCAGGTGGACTGGCGAAACGCTCCGTAGGCTCGTGCGGACGATTCTGGGCCGGGTAGCGCTCGCCGCGGCGAGCTGGTTGCGGTGTTCCACCGCAACGGACTTTTCTTTAAGCGCCACCATTCTCATGTCGTTCTTGCGGCCAGGAAAGTGCGTTGCCGCGAGACGCGTCAACCAGCACGCGAGACACATGCGCTACCCAGGCAAAGCGCTACTCCAACCCGAGCGCGCGAAACGTTTGGTCCACGTAGCGGAAGTGGACGTCGAGCGAGCAAAGCGCGTCGATTTCCGCGGGCGAAAGCAGCGCCGTGATCTCGGGCTCCTGTTTCGCATTCTCCGCGAAGGATTGGTCGCCCTTCCAGGTCCGCATCGCGGCGCGCTGCACGGCTTCGTAAGCGGTCTGGCGATTCGCACCGGCGCGGGTCAACGCGAGAAGGACGGATTGACTGAAGTAAAGGCCTTTCGTCAGGCCGAGATTGCGTTCCATGTTTTCGGGGTAGACCTGGAGCCGCTCGATCAGGTCGCGCAGCTTGTCGAGCATGTAATCGAGCAGCGTGCACGAATCCGGTAGAATGATCCGTTCCGCGCTCGAGTGGCTGATGTCGCGTTCGTGCCAGAGCGCGACGTTTTCAAGTGCGGCGAGGGCGTTTCCCCTAACGACACGGGCGAGTCCGCTCAGCCGCTCGGCCGTGATCGGGTTGCGCTTGTGCGGCATGGACGAGCTGCCTTTCTGGTCGGCGCTGAAAAATTCCTCCACTTCGAGGACCTCGGTCCGTTGCAGATGCCGCAGCTCCGTCGCCCAGCGGTCGATGCTCGAGGCGATGAGCGCGAGCGTGACGCAAAATTCGGCGTGCCGATCCCGCTGGATAATCTGGGTGGAAATCGCCGCCGGTCGCAGCCCAAGTTTTTCGCAGACCTGCCGCTCAATCCGCGGGTCGAGATGCGCGTGGGTGCCAACGGCGCCGCTGAGTTTGCCAACTCGAACACGCTCCAAGGTCTGCGTGAGGCGTTCTTCGGCACGGCCAAATTCGTCGAACATGAGCGCGAGCTTGAGTCCGAAGGTGATCGGCTCCGCGTGGATGCCGTGGCTCCGGCCGATCATCGGCGTCATCTTGTAACGCCGCGCCTGCTCACCGGTTACGCGGCGCAGTTCCCGGATGTCTTGCAACAGGATTTTGCCCGCGGCGACGAGCTGCACCGCCAGCGTGGTATCGAGAATGTCGGACGAGGTGAGGCCCTGATGAATCCAGCGCGCCGCGGGGCCCACGCTGGCCGCCACGTTTTCGAGGAACGCGATCACATCGTGATGGGTGCGTTTCTCGATCTCGTTGATTTCCGGAATCGAAAACCGCGCGCGCCGCCGGATTTCCGCGGCGTCGGCCGGCGGAATTTCGCCGATCGCGGCCATGGCTTCGCAGGCCAGGGTTTCGATCTCGAGCCAGATCTCGAACTTCCGCTGCTCGGACCAGAGCGCGCGCATCTCGGCGCGGGAATAACGATCAATCACCGTACGAACATAGAAAGCGAGACGACGGCGGCAAAGCGATTCGTCCAAAAAGAAACGTCGCCCCGGCGGATTAACTACCGGGGCGACGCTTCAAACGCGATTCGACGGAAATTTTTTAGCAGACCCGAGCCCGGCTGAACCGGCCGTTATTCTCGACGCGCACCTGGCCACTGCCGAGCAGGTCGGCGACGGCGGCGACGGTCTCCTTCGTATTTTTAGTGCAGGAGCTAACGGCCAAAATCAGATCACCGAGTGACAGCGGAGGGCGGGTTTTGAGGATTTGGGTATTCTTTTTCATATGAGGCTCTGCCTTTATAAGCAGATTGAATGCCATTTCCTAAATATAGACGGGTTTCCCGGCTAAACGTTCAAAAAAAGCCGAAACCTGGCGGAGTTTGAGAACCTGTTCCTGACAACAGTGTATTAAACATGCACACTATGCACTCAGTGAGAGCGATTATTGCGCCGTGGGTCGCCTCGCGGTAAGGCGCAGAACCAATAGATATAAGACT
>DATMNS010000134.1:0-8117 GCA_035568735.1 Chthoniobacterales bacterium
GGTTGCAACCCGGCCAGCGGATCGATCGGTTCGCGCATGATTTTCTCCGGCGATTTCTCGGCCACGGTTTCGATTTCCACGCCGCCTTCGGTGCTCGCGACGATCAAAGGCGCCGCGGTCGCGCGATCGAGCAACACAGCAAAATAAATCTCCCGCTCGATCTCCACGGAAACCGCGACCAGCACCTTGTTCACCACGCGCCCAGCCGGACCGGTCTGGTGGGTGACGAGCGTTTGGCCGAGCATTTTCCCTGCGACTTCCCGCGCTTCCGCGGGTGATTTCACGAGGTGCACGCCACCTTTGAAACCGTTCGCGAATGTCCCCTTTCCGCGCCCTCCGGCATGCACCTGCGCTTTCACGACCAGATCGTTCGTGCCGAGTGCGCGCGCGATTTGTTCCGCTTCCTCTGCCGTGGTCGCAACCTTCCCGCCCGGGGTCGCAGCACCGAACTTTTGTAGTAATTCCTTCGCCTGATATTCGTGAATGTTCATGCGCGGGACGGTTGGACAGACGAGCAATTAGCTCGCGAAACGCAGGCCAGCAACGGAATTTTCCCCGTCGGATTCGCCGCTCACGGCGGCCGGGCCGCCGAGAGACGGGTCATCCCTGCTTGCCGCTGACCGCCCCTCACGGTTAAACAATTTCAGTCATCGGAGATTGGACCGGGCGGGATGAAGACGCACCTGGCGTTCCAGCCGACGAAAAGACTCAGGGATCACCGTCGAAACGAAAGGCGGCGATCATACCGCATCGAGCACGAGCGAGAGTTCGTCGCGGAGAAAGACGGGCGATTCGTCATCCCCGTCCCGGTGACGGTGAAATAAGGCCGTGGAGAGCGCGCGGCGCTGAGTTGTGGCCGCGGAAAGAAGAAACGCGCGCTCCGGGGTAGCCCCAAAGCGCCCGCTTTTCGCCTTAGCCTAACGAACTATTTCTTAACGATCTCGGCGTTCTCCAGCATTGAGACACCGCCGTTGGTCGCCATCTTGCCTTTCAGGGTCACGGTCTTGCCCGCGAACGGCGCGAGCTCATCATTCATCGGCTTGTGCGCGCCGACGACGAGATACGCTTTGCCGTCGCTCAGAATGCCGACCGGCCCGCCGCTCTTGACGCACTTTTCGGCGCAAGCGGCGTGTTTCTCACCCATCGCGTTGTGATCGACGTAGCACATCATGTCGACGATCTCGCCCGTGACTTCTTTCGTCGCCGCGGCGTCGGCTTTCTCATGCTCGTCGGCCAGCGCCAGCGGCGAGGTGGCGAGCGCCGCCGTAAAGGTGAGCGCAACCGCCACTTTCATAAACTTCGGAACTCTGTCGGTGGTTAAATACATGGCCTAACTTCCGACCGAACCGCGCCACGTCAATCGTTCGTCTTGCCGTCGCAGTTTTCGATCAGGCGCGCGAACTCGGCGAAGAAATAACTCGCGTCATGCGGCCCGGGCGCGGCCTCGGGGTGATATTGCACGCTGAAGATCGGCAGTTCGCGGTGCCGCAGGCCTTCGACCGTACCGTCGTTCAGGTTGATGTGTGTCACTTCCACGTCGGCCGGCAATGATTCGGGATCAACCGCGAAGCCGTGATTTTGCGAAGTGATCGCGACTCTGCCGGTTTTCAGGTCTTGCACCGGCTGATTCCCGCCGCGATGGCCAAACTTCAGTTTGAAAGTGCGCCCGCCGAAGGCGAACCCGAGCACCTGATGACCCAGGCAAATGCCAAAAATGGGCGTGCGCCCCATCAAGTCGCGCACCGCCTGATGCGCATAATCGAGGACCGACGGATCACCCGGCCCGTTCGAAAGAAAAACCCCTTCCGGCTTTAACTGGAGAACTTCTTCCGCCGTCGTCGTCGCGGGGACGACCGTCACGCCAAACCCATTTTGGCGCAGTCGGCGCAGGATGTTTTCCTTGATCCCATAGTCGTAAGCCACCACCCGATGCCGGATGGGCGGCAGGGTGGCTTTCCTGCTGCTCGCCGTTGACCAGGCTGGGCTCATCTGGTCCTCCGGATCCCATTGGTAGGCAGCAGGCGTGGTGACCTCGCGCACGTAATCCATCCCGATCACGCCCGCGCCTTCCACCGCGCGCCGGACTGCCTCCTCCGCGGAGATTTCCTCCGTCGTTAGGCAAGCCTTCATCGCGCCCCGCGTGCGCAGGTGCCGGGTGAGCGCGCGGGTGTCGATCCCCTGCACGCCGGGAATCTTCCAGCGGCGCAAATATTCCTCGAGCGAGATCTCCGTCCGCCAGCTGCTCGCGATCCCGCTCAGTTCCTCGACCACGAATCCGCGCACCTGCGGCGAACGGCTTTCGGCGTCGGCCTCGTTCGTGCCGTAGTTGCCGATGAGCGGATAGGTCATCGCGACGATCTGGCCGCGGTAGGAGGGATCGGTCAGCACTTCCTGGTAACCGGTCATCGAAGTGTTGAAGCAAATTTCTCCAACGCCGGTGCCGGGGGCGCCGAATGATTCGCCCTCGAAAAGCCGTCCGTCCTCCAGCGCGAGGAGGGCTTTGAGCGGGCGCGAAGCGGGCTGCGGCATCGTGTCGATGTAGCCGCCAACCGGCCCCGCGTCCAAAAAAAAGCGCCCGAACCATCGCTGGTTCGAACGCCTCAATTAATTACCCCACTGATGCCGTTTAGGTGGATATCCCGTTCCCTTCTGGTAACGGGCGGGTGACCGCCGTCGGAGCGTCTGACTTCCAATTAAGGCCTGCCATCTTCCCCTAACGACCTAGCCCCCTCTGCTAACAACATCGGTCCGGGAATCACACCTGTAATCTCGAACACCGCAGGGTAAATTTTTTATCCCGAACTCATTTCGGGGTTCGAAAGTTGTCGATAGAGAGCTGAAAGTAGACACGAGAAGGTCTTTGAACCTTCAACTCTCAAGCAACAACTCTCGAACTTTCAAAGAACTACTCGCGCAGTTCCACGCCCAGCTCGCTTTTCAATCGCTCGCGAATCCGGTCGTGGGCCGCACTCACTTCGTCAGAAGTCAGTGTTCGGTTTTTGTCGAGGTATGTCAATGAATAAGCGAGGGACTTTCGTCCCGCGCCAATATTTGCGGCGCTCTGGCCGCCGAAAAGATCGAAGAGTTCAACCCCGGCGAGCAGCGGTTCGCGGGCACTTTGGATCGTCGCGAGAATCTCGCCATGGGTCAGCGCCTCGGGAGCGATCAGCGCGATATCCCGGCTGACCGAGGGGAAACGTTGCCATTCGCGAAACTTCCGGGCGCCGTCTACCGATTCGAGTTCGTTAGGCAAAGCGAGCTCGGCGACGAAAACCGCTGCCGCGGCCCTGGCGGCTTGCGCCGAGGCCAGCTGACCAGCCACGCCGCAACGATGGTCGCTGGTCAAAACTTCCATCGCCAGCGCGAACCCGGCGCTCTCGCAACGCCGGTAAGCGACTTCCCCGAGGCCGATCGATTCGAGCGCTCCTTTGAGATCAAAGAGATCGAGCTCCCTCGCCGGCGCGTCGCGCCAGTGCGCGGGGCCCCGCGCCGCGCCACACAGAAGCAGCGCGAGCCGGCGAATCTCTTCGCCCTTCGGGGGGAGGAAGACGCGGCCAACCTCGAAGAGCCGGACGCTCTTCGCGCCCGCCCGCACGTTTCTCTCCAAGGCCGCGATCAAGCCCGGGAGCAGGCTCGGCCGGAGGGCGACATGATCTTCGCTTAACGGATTGCGCAGCTCGATTGCGTCTTTGGCAAAGCCCGAGCCTAACGTCTGCCGTCCGACCAGCGCAGAGGTGCGCACTTCCGAAAAACCCCGCGCGACGAGGCGCCCGCGCAGCGCCATCTCAGCATCGTAGCGCCGGTCCGCCGCGGAAGCGGGTGTGAACCGGCTGCGATCCGCGCCCGTGATCCGGTGAATGCCGAAGACACGCACGATCTCCTCAATCAGGTCCACTTCGCGGCGCAAATCGGACCGGTAACTCGGAATGCCCCAGGTCGACTGCCGGTCGGTCGCGCCCAGTTTTTGCAGGCCGAAATTTTCGAGAATTCGATCCGCCTCCGCCGGCGCGACGGACGCACCGAGCAGTTCGTCGCAACGGGCGTAGCGCAGAGAAAACCCGGCTGGCGCCGCAGGCAGTGTGCCCGCAACGATCGTCTCGCGCGCCGGCTCCCCTCCGGCGATTTCGCGGATTAATTGCGCGGCGCGTTCCGAGGCGCGAAGGATCATTCCCGGATCAACCCCGCGCTCAAACCGGTAACTGGCGTCGCTCGGCAGATTCAACTCGCGCGCCGTGCGGCGAATGCTCGACGGGGAAAAATAGGCGCTTTCCAAAAGCACGTGGCGCGTCGTTGCGGTGACGCCGGTATCTTCGCCACCCATCACCCCGCCAATCGCGATCGCGCGCGCGGCGTCGGCAATGAGCAGGTTTTTCGGGTCGAGCTGGTAGGTCCGGCCGTCGAGGGCGAGAAACTCTTCGTTAGGCTGAGCGAGTCGAACATTGATCCCACCCTGCAACTTGTCGGCATCGAAGGCGTGCAGCGGCTGACCGATTTCCAGCATCACGAAGTTGGTGATGTCGACGATGCTATTGATCGCACGCAGGCCGACCGACTCGAGCCGGGCGCGCAGCCACTCGGGGCTAGGGCCGACCGTGATCTTCTCGATCCGGCGCGCGGAATAGAACGGGCACTCGTGAGGCGCGCTGATTTGGACCGCGCTGCCGTTGGCGGTTTGCGGTTCCGCGATTTCCAGTGCCCGCAGCGGTTTTTGCGTGAGCGCCGCGATTTCGCGCGCGAGGCCATAGTGGCTGAGGAGATCGGGGCGGTTCGGCGTGATTTCGACGTCGAGGATTGTGTCGTTAGGGAAAAGCTCGCTGATCGGGGCGCCAATTTTCGCTTCCGGCGAAAGGATAAGGAGGCCCGCGGCGTCCTCGGCAATCCCGAGCTCCTTCGCGCTGCAGAGCATCCCCTGCGATTCCACCCCGCGCAGTTTGCTCGCTTTAATTTTCAGATCGCCGGTCAGAACTGCGCCCGGCTGCGCCAGCGGGACTTTGTCCCCCACTTTGTAGTTTTTCGCCCCGCAGACGATCTGGCGCGCGCGGCCGCTGCCATCGTCGACTTGGCAAACGCTGAGTCGGTCCGCATTCGGATGCGGCGCCGAAGCGGTAATCTGCGCGACCACGACCTGCGCGAAACTTGCGCCGCGTGCTTCGATCCTCTCGATCTCGACCCCGGCGAGCGTGAGCAAATCGGCGAGCTGCGCGGTGTCGTTAGGCAGCTCGACAAATTCGCGCAGCCAGTTAAGGGAAAATTTCATTTGCTAAGCGTCGCGTGAAGCTCTGGGGAGCGCACGCGCCTCGGGTGCTGTTTGCGGCGCCTCGCCGCAAACTTTCCCTGCGTGTGGAGACTCCAAAAAAGTTCGTGATGGCGGGGCGCCATCACCAGCACACGAGGCGCGTGCGCTCCCCGGAGTTCTAGCGCGCCGTTTCATCCTGCGAATTGTTCCAGGAATCGCAGCTCATTCTGCGCAAAGAGCCGAATGTCGGGAATGTCGAAAAGGATCATGGCGAGCCGATCCATTCCGAGCCCGAAGGCGAAACCAGTCCACTTTTCCGGATCGTAGGCCGCGTCACGCCGGGCGCGATTCATTTCCTCGAAGACGGCCGGATGGACCATCCCGCAGCCGCAGACTTCGATCCATTTTTCCCCGCTTTTCAGCGCTTTGGATTTTACGTCGATCTCAAAACTCGGTTCGGTGAAGGGAAAATAATGCGGCCGAAAACGCACCGCTGTCTCCGCTCCGAAAAGTTCGCGCAGAAAAAACTCGAGCGTGCCTTTGAGATCCGCGACGCTCACCCGCTGATCGACGTAGAGCCCCTCAATCTGGTGAAACTGCGCGCTGTGCGTCGCGTCCACTTCGTCGCGCCGGAATGCGGCGCCGGGTGCGATCACGCGGATCGGCGGCGGCGCGGATTCCATCGCGCGGATCTGCACGGTTGAGGTGTGCGTTCGGAGCAACCGGCCATCGGAAAGATAAAAAGTGTCCTGCTCATTGCGGGCGGGGTGATCGGGCGCGGTGTTGAGCGCGTCGAAACAATGCCATTCGTCCTCCACGTCTGGCCCGGCGGCGAGCGCGAAACCCATCCGGCGAAAGATGCCGATCGCGCGATCGAGCATTTGCGTGAGCGGATGGAGTGCGCCGATTTCGTGCGGCGTGCCGGGCAGTGAAAGGTCGATCTCGGCGAGCGCACCGATCTCCTGCGTCGCGCGCAACTTTCCGCCCGACTCCTCAAGCGCGGCCGTGACTGCGCTCCGAACTTCATTCAATAGCTTGCCGACCACCGGACGCTCCTCTTTTGAGAGGGTCTTCATTTTCTCCCCCCAGGCCGAGATACTCCCGTTGCGCCCGAGATAGAGGACGCGCACGTCCTCGAGCGCCCGCATGTCGGCGGCGGCGGCGATCTCAGCCAGCGCCGCGTCGCGCAGCTCTTGCAGAGGATGCATCATGATGCTGTCGCCGCTTCGCTGGGCGAAGCGTTGACCAGGACTAAAATCTCGGGCTTCGGCATGGCGTCTCGCTGCGTCGCCCGCAGGGCGACGGCTACATCAGGCCGCGCTCTTCTTCTTCGATTCGTTCGACTTCTTCTCCAGCGCGCTTTTTACCTGCTCGACGATGCTTTTGAAAGCGCTCTCATCCGTGATGGCGAGGTCGGAAAGAATCTTGCGATCGAGGCCGATGTTAGCCGCCTTCAGGCCTTCCGCGAAACGACTGTAAGTGAGACCCTGCGCGCGGACCGCGGCGTTGAGTCGTTGCACCCAAAGCATTCGGAAATTGCGTTTCCGCGTCTTGCGGTCGCGGTAGGCCCAGTATTTTCCCTTCATCGTCGCGTCTTTCGCGTAACGGAAGAGTTTCGATCGGCGCCCGCGATAGCCCTTGGCGGCATCGAGGACGCGTTTGCGGCGCTCCCGGCTGGCGGGCGCGTTAGTGGCTCTTGGCATGTTGTTGTTCCCCCGAATAGTTTCGGAGGATCTCCTGGAGCGAGCTGTTATTTCGTTAGGATCTCTCCGACCTCACTCGCTCGTGCGGTCCCGGCATCGCGGAACCAGGTGGACAGATCCGACGGCGCTTCTTTGCGGAAACGTCGGGCTGGGAAAATAGGCGGAGCGAGCGGAATGACAAACGTTTTCTGAGGAAGGCAACCTTGAAGGGCCCAGAATCGTTAGGCAAAAAAGCCAGGTTGCCGATGGGCGGCCGTGCTCTACCGGCGCGTCGAATCCCACCGTCGGCAGCGGTGGCGGCGCGGCCGGAGGCGGGCGCGCTCGCGTTCGGCCATCTCGTTCGGGTCGAACCAAACAAAATGGCAATAGCGACAGGCGTCGCATCGGCACAAGCTAAAATTGGAACTGGCCGCTCGGAGAAGCCTTCCTAGAATTGCCCGATGCATTGGCTGCGCCGGTATCGCTTGCTCATCCTCGGCGCGATCTGCCTCTTCTGGACCAGTCTGGTCCTGCTCCTGCATTTCACGCCAGGGGTGCCGTTTCTCTCCGCCGTCTGGTCGGGCGAGCAGCGCGTTGAGGATTTTCTGGAAAGCGAAGGTCGTAAGACTGCGACGCGCGACGATTTCGTTCTTCTCGGAATCGACCAGAGCACCCTCGAGCTGCCGCCGCTCCTGCCCGAGGAACTGGCGGACAACCGCGCGTTGCAGTTGATGACCGCGCGCCCTTTCCCTTGGTCCCGCGAAGTCTACGCTCTGCTCCTCGACCGGCTTTTCGCGGCCGGCGCGCGTTTGGTGCTTTTCGACCTCTCCTTCGACCCGCCTAACGACGGCGATGCGGCCTTTCGCGCCGCGCTCGACCGTTACCGCGACAAGGTCGTGATCGGCGCGAATATCGATTGGGCCAACATGCGGCAGGCGGTCGTCCCGAACCCGGACCTCATTCCTCCGCCGCAGATGGCCGACCCGCGCGTTGGTTACGTCATTTTCATCAAGGACCCCCTCGATCAAAAGCTGCGCTGGGTCCATTTTACCCTGACCGAACGCCAGTTGGCGGGTCAGGCGCCCTATCCGGGCGAGGAAGTTTTTTATGCGCTCTCCGCGCGCGGGCTGGAACAACTTGGCCGCGGAGCGGACGTGCCGCGCGATCATCATGCGCGTTTTTTCCGCTTTAGCGCGAAC
>DATMNS010000135.1:0-3728 GCA_035568735.1 Chthoniobacterales bacterium
AACTGCGAAAAATCGAGAGCTCAAGCGAATCGAGCGGGTCGAGGAGAAAGGGGAAACCGTGGACCGTGACTTCTTTTTGTCGCAAACGATTGAAAATCCACTTCTTGGCTGGGACGTAGAGCGGCAGATTTTCGAGCTGCCAACTCGGCGCCAGCCGCTTCTTCGCACGCACGAGCAGCTCCACGGTGCGATTCAGCGGCCGCGAAATGGGCGTCGCGTCGGTCATTGGCGGATGGTGGTCAAGGGCCATAACCTAACCGAAACGGATCGGGCCGATAGTGCTCGTGAATGGTCGTCGCCAGACCGAATTGCGCCATTTCTTCCCGCGTCAAAAATCGTGCTTTGCCCGCGCCTTGGAGCGCGGCCACTTCCTGCGGCCCAAGCCGGAACAGCGCCGCCATGATCGGCCGGTGCTCCAGAAATGGATCGTTGCGAATCAAATCGGCGGAATACCAGCCTAGACGCGGATCGATCCCGACGACGCCAACGTGCATCGAGTGCACCGCCTCCGAGGCTCGCGCGAAGGGCCGGATGAATGTCTCCGCCTGGTAGCAGCGCAGCGGCAGAACGATCAAAACGGAAGCGGCCACGGCGACCGCGAGAAAATTTCTCGCCGTCCGCCGGCCGACTTTTTCGGCGAGCGCTCCCCAGCCGGCGACGGCCACCAGGACGAGGCAGGAAAGCGTCCCATGGAAATAGCGGTAACCCCAACCATGACCCTGATCGAAGCAGAAAAAATAATAAAAACCGAAGGTCAGAGCGCAGCTAAGGGCCGCGTCCTGAATGATCGGCCGCTCCCGAAAAATGCGGCCAAACCCGAGGACGGCGAGGAGCGGAGTCGCGAGCGCGCTCCAGCCAATGACGAGCAACAGGTCCATCGGCTGAATGACGAGCATCTTCGGATTCCAAAGGCGAAAAAACGAAACGACCGCGCCGCTCGAAGGGGGCGAAAACCTGGCTCGCCAGACGTACCATCCGGCGCAGCCTAACAAATAGATGAAACCGAACACTGAGACGGCACGCCATTTCCGCTCCCACGCCAGCCGGCCGAGAAAGGGCGCGACAAAGAGGGCATGGACAATCGGTTGGTGCAGCCCGATGGCGAGGGCGCCCACGATCGGCGCCAGGTAGAAGCGGCGGCGATCCGGGCGCGAATAGAGCCAGAGCCAAATGGTATTGAACGCGAGATGCGCGGGCATGGAGTAGGCGGTCATCGCCATGGCCAGAAACTGGGCCGAGGCGCCCAACAGGAGAACGGCGACGAAGGCGTTTTGCTTTTCGTTAGGCCAAATGTTGCGGGCCGCACCGTAAAGAGCGAGCACGGTCAGCGCGGCCAGAAAAGGATTCAAGAGCGACTGCAGGTAGACGCCCTGGAAAATCGCGCGCAGCGCCGCGTAGACCGGCAGATAAGTCGCCTTCCAAGCGTGTGTGGCCGGAAAGTAATCCACATAGGTCGGCTTGATCACGCGCACGGCATCGAGCCATTGCGGTGGAATTTCGGCACTGATTTTTCCGCGCAGGAAAATCTGGGCCTGGAAATCCGCCATGTATTCGTCCGCGCTCAAGGCGTAATCGTGGCAGACGAAATGGGTCCCGAGCGCGGCAACGACGAAAACGCCCGCGACGATTGTCACCAAGACCAAACCGTCGTGCGACGCTGCGGCTGGGACATCGGCCAGCGGAGTTGGCAAATCCTTTTCGCGGAAGATGAACAACGCCGCGCCGAGACAAAAGGCCGCAACCAGCGCCAAACCCAGCACTTCGTCCCGAGCAAAAATGACGTAGAACGCGCTGAAGGCAGTCCGGGGATCGGCCCGTCCGGCGAAGGTGCCGCTGAGCCACCAAGCCAGCGCAACGCCGGCCAGTGCCAGGCCAGTTAAGACCAAGAGAATCCGGCGTGCACCGGTCGACGACGAAATCATGGTGGGAGAAGGAAGCCTGCTTCGTGAGCAGCCAACGGGCCAGAGAAAGGCGAAGAGTCGTGCGAGCGGGCCGTCTAGCACGAGACTTGCGGCATTTGAGCGGATGGAACTCTCGGCCGACGTGTCTTTGCCCGCCATCCCGGAACAGACAACGAATGTTCTCGCGGGAAAACGATTCCTGGCCCTGAGCTGGTCCAAGGCGCTCGTCGTTCTCACGATGGCGACTCTGCTCGGGATCGGAACATTCCTCCGCCTTTACCCGACGGCGGGTTATCAGCATCTCGGCACAGACGAACGCGACTACATGGTCTTTGTGAAGCAAATCCAGGCCGCTGGCATCTGGAATTACGATGCCGTTGTCCAAGTCTATGTGGAGCGGCAATACAAACTGCGCGAAGCGGTGGTTCCGGCAACGCGCGTCGCGTTTCTCGCCCCGGCGGCGCTCTGTGCAGATCTCTTTCACCTGCGCGCTTTCCGCGCACTGCGCGTGACAGCGGCAACCGCTGGTGTGCTTCTGCTCTTTCTCTGCGCACTTTTCGCTTATCGCCTCGGCGGAACGATTCCCATGATGGGCACGACCGCGCTCCTCGCCACGGGGCCGCTTCAGATCTATCTCTGCCAGCGAGCGCTGATCGATGGCTACTTCGCCTTCTGGGCGGTCGCTGCGCTCTGGCTGGCCTGGGAAAATTTGCAGCATCCGCGCCACACCGGCTGGCTGGTCTCCTACGCGCTTTGCCTAACGATTTTGGTGCTGACCAAGGAGACGGCGGCTTTCGTCGTCTGCGCGCTTCTCGGAACGCTCTTGTTGAATCGTTTCCTTCGTCTGGGAACCGTCACGCCGCAGCTCCTGGCCGCGACCATCGCGGGGCCGGCGATCGCCGTCCTGCTCCTCGCCACGATGGTGGGCGGCTTCGGCGAATGGGTGCGTTTCTACCAGATGTTCGCCGCCAAATCGCGGACAAATTTTTACTGCATGGCGGCGCAGGATGGACCCTGGTATCGCTATGCGATCGACTTTGCGCTCGTGACGCCCGCGATCGTCGCATTTGCGATCGGCGGGATTTTTCAACTACGGAAATGCGATCGGGCCGGAGTGTTCATGGCGGTGTTCGCCGCCTTGGCGTTGATCGGCCTGTCGTGCGTGAAATACGGAATGAGCCTTCGTTTTGCCGCGTTCTGCGACCTTCCGCTGACCTGGCTGGCGTGCTCGCAGGTGCTCGCCCTGAGCCGGCGATTTCCGGGCGTCCGCCCGGCGCTTATCGCAGCTGGTTTGTTTTTCGTGCTCGCCGCCGTCGGGCTTAATCAATACGTCCGGATATTCGTCAAGGGCGGGGTTTACGATCCGATTACGAATCAGCTCGTCGCGAAACTCGAGATGCAGAAATCGCCCGAGACCGTCCGCGCCGAACTGGCCGCGGCGACCAAACATTGATTCCAATTCAGCGTCCCGCGTTTTCAACTTCCTGCCGCAAGGTAAGAAACTCCGGATAGCTTGGCGCGAGCTGAATGGCGCGCCCGATCTCCCGTCGCGCGGCGTCGACATCGCCCGCTTTCAGGTCGGCACGGGCGAGAAGAAAATGCGTCTTGGCGTCGTTAGGCGAAAGCTCGACCGCGTGCTGGAGGAAGTTTATGGCCAGCGTCCATCGACTCTCCTCGAGGGCGAGAACGCCAAGGTTGTTGTAGGCGCCGGTATTCGCCGGATCAAGGCGCAGTGCGGCTAGGTAGAAATTACCCGCGGCCTCCCTCTTGCCCTCGGCGTGGCAAAGATTGCCGAGCGCGAAATTGATTCCCGCGTTCGCCGGGGAA
>DATMNS010000136.1:0-2171 GCA_035568735.1 Chthoniobacterales bacterium
CGCGACAGAGGGAGATGGCGGTTCGAGCGGCGTTGGGCGCAGGTCGCCAGAGGCTGATGCGCCAGTTGCTGACGGAAAGCGTTCTGCTCGCGTTCGCCGGCGGCACAGCTGGCCTGTTGCTTGCGGCCTGGGGCACGCGGCTGCTGGTATCCCTGCTTGCCAGGAATTTTGACATTCCCCGCCTCGGCGATACGCATACCGACCTGTGGGTCCTCGGTTTTACTCTTCTCGTCTCCGCAGCGGCCGGCATTCTGTTTGGAATCTTGCCGGCACTGGGCGCGGCTTCCGCGGACGTGAATGAAGGATTGCGCGAATCGTCGAGGTCGTCGACCGGCAACCTGCGCGGGCAGCGCATTCGCTCGAGCTTGGTGGTGATGGAAACCGCGCTCGCCCTGATCTTGCTCTCTGGAGCCGGCGTTCTTTTGAAGAGCCTTCTCGTCATGCGCGGCACTGCGCCCGGTTTTCGTACGGATAACTTACTGGCGGTGGAGTTTTCCCTGCCGCGGATCAAGTTCGCGAAAACCCCGGAACGCTTGAGATTTTTTACGAGCGTCCTGAATCGCGTCGAAGGCATACCCGGTGTGCGCTCGGCGGCGCTGGTGGCGGATTTGCCGCTCGGCGGCGGGGAAGACGGTCTTGGATTTCACATTGTCGGCCGCCCAGATCCGTCACCGAGCACCAGTTTCCAGGCGAGTTTCAATATCGTCAGCGCAGGATATTTCCAAACTATGGGGATACCGCTTCATGCCGGGCGCGAATTCACGGAACAAGATTCCGTGGGAACGCCGGGCGTGGTGGTCGTGAATGACACGGCGGCACGGCGCTTCTGGCCCGGGGAAAATCCCTTGGGGAAACAGATAATCCTCGACGCCGCGCAACCGCCGCTCACGGTCGGCGGCGTGGCGGGAGACGTCAGGCAGCGGAGTCTCGGCGTTCCTCCCAAACCGGAAATTTACCTGGATTATTTGCAGCCCGGACCGGATTGGCCCTGGTTGGTCCTGGTCGCGCGCACGACCGAGCAACCCGCGAAGCTCGCCGGCACGGTCAAGGCCGTTGCCGCTTCCGTCGATCAGGATGTGCCCGTACTACGGGCTAGCACAATGGACGAGATTCTTTCTTCTTCGCTAGCCCAGCCGAGTGTGTACGCGCTGCTTCTCGGAGTGTTTGCTTCGCTGGCGCTGGCCCTCGCTGCCGTCGGCCTCTACGGCATCGTGTCGTACGCGGTGACGCAGCGAATCCATGAGATGGGAATTCGCATGGTGCTGGGCGCCGCACGCGGAGAGATTTTGCGGCTGGTTCTGCGGCGCGGAATGAGCCTGGCGTTCGCCGGCTCGCTGATTGGACTCGGCGTCGCGTTGGCTGCGAGGCGCGTGCTGGCCGGCATGGTGCACGACGCGGAAGCCAGCGATCCGCTGGCGATTTCGGCGGTAACGCTCTTGCTGCTGGCGGTGGCGTTCCTTGCCAGCTATTTGCCGGCGCGCCGCGCTGCTCGGGTCGATCCGATGGTCGCCTTACGCTACGAGTGAGAAGGAGTTGAAACTGATGCACACTTTTCTATCGCGGCTTTTTTCTCTCTTTCGTAAGCGGCGCCTGAACGCAGAACTGGACGACGAGCTTCGTTCCCACCTTCAACTCCTTACGGAAGAAAACATTCGCCGCGGCATGAACTCGCGAGAAGCCCGCGAAGCGGCGCGTCGCGAATTTGGCGGCGTGGAGCAGACCAAGGAAGCGTATCGCGAGCAGCGCGGGCTGCCATTTCTCGACACGCTGTGGCAAGACTTGCGTTTCGCGCTGCGCATGCTGGCCAAGAAACCTGGTTTCGCGGCGGTGGCCGTTCTGACACTTGCCGTCGGTATCGGAGCAACTTCGGCGGTATTCAGCGTGGTGGACCGAATTTTGTTTCGCAGCTTGCCCTATCCGCAAGACGAGCGCCTGGTTTCTTTTGGAGTAATGGCGCCGTTCGACACCCGCGAATTCATGCTCGGGCCTGATTTTGTGGATTGGCGCGGGCGACAAGCGCCGTTTGAACCGATCACGGCCGTCGAGCCCGGTAGCGCGGACTGCGATCTGACCGAGCAAAATCCGGCGCGGTTAAGCTGCGGGCAAGCCGACGCTGCCTTCCTGCCGACGTTTCGCGTCCAACCGATTGTCGGCCGAAATTTCACACGCGA
>DATMNS010000137.1:0-3725 GCA_035568735.1 Chthoniobacterales bacterium
CCACGCCCGGTTCACTCGGCGAGTCGCGTGCGCTTGCCGAGCCAACGACCGCGCGCGCTTCTTCGACCCGCGGATATTTCAAAAACCACTGTTCGCTCAGACGCGGCTCGATCGGCACGCCGGCGCGTTCGCTGAAGCCGACCGTGCTCTCGTGCGGTTCTTCTTTCGCGAGAAGACCGCTCTCGGCGAGCATCTCGGCCGCCTTCTTTCGCGCCACGAAACGGTCCAGCCCGTTGAGCTCGGGCACCTCGGCACAATTAATCGTGCCGTCGGGGTGCAAGACATCGATCACCGGCAGGTTGTGCCGCTGGCCGATCTCGAAATCGAGCTTGTCGTGTGCCGGGGTCACCTTGAGGACGCCGGTGCCGAACGCCGGGTCGATTCCTTCGTCGGCCACGATCGGCACCGGTGCGCGGCGCAGCGGTCGCCAGGCTTTCTTGCCTAACAATGGACGGTAACGATCATCGTCCGGATGCACCGCCAGACCCACGTCGGCCATGATCGTTTCGGGCCGCGTCGTTGCGACCTCGATGAATCGTCCCGGTTCCTCGACCAATTCATAGCGCACATAGTAAAGCGCGCTTTTTTGCGGAGTCGGGATAACCTCCTCATCCGAGAGCGCGGTCAGCGCGACCGGATCCCAGTTCACCATCCGTCGGCCGCGATAGATGAGCCCTTTCTGGTAGAGGTCGACAAACGTGCGCTGCACCGCGCGCGAGTAATCGGCATCCATGGTAAAACGCTCCCGGGACCAATCGCAGGAACAGCCCAGCCGTTTGAGCTGCTCGATGATGATGCCGCCGTGTTTTTCCTTCCACTGCCAGACGCGCCTGACGAACTCTTCCCGCCCAAGGTCGTGACGGGTCTTCCCTTCCTCCTTGCGCAACTGCCGCTCAACCACGGTCTGGGTCGCGATTCCGGCGTGATCGGTTCCCGGGAGCCAGAGCACTTCTTTGCCTAGCATGCGCGCGCGCCGGGCGAGAATGTCCTGAATGGTGTTATTCAAGACGTGCCCGAGCGTGAGCACGCCGGTGACATTCGGCGGCGGGATAACAATCGAATACGCCGGTTTCGGCGATGCGGGATCAGCCTGGAAAAAGCCCTCGGCCAGCCACCGGGCGTACCATTTCGCCTCGACAGCCTGCGATTCATAGGCCTTGGAAAGTTCCGCCATGATGGGGAGCAATCATCGAAGAGCAGGCGACGATTGCAAAACGAAAACTCCGGCCGTCGCTGTGCTAGATTCCAGGCCGATGGAAAAGGTGAATCTCGCGGAAAAGTTCGCGGCTTTTGCGGAGCATTGGCGGCCCAAGATCGTCGGCGAATTGAACGGCCAGGAAGTGAAAGTGGTGAAATTTCAGGGAGTGTTCCCGTGGCATCAGCACGCGAACGAGGACGAACTGTTTCTCGTCTGGCGCGGCCGGATGCGGATCGAATTCCGCGACCGAATCGTCGAGCTCGATCCAGGCGAGTTTCTCATCGTCCCGCACGGCATCGAGCACCGCACGGCGGCCGACGAAGAAACCGAAGTCGTGCTCTTCGAGCCCGCCGCGACGCGCAATACCGGAAGCGCGGTCGAGTCGGAGTTCACCGCCCCGGACGGCGCGCGGATTTAACCGCAGAGGACGCAGAGATCGCAGAGCAGGAATATGGTGGGCTTTCCTCTGCGATCTCTGCGTCCTCTGCGGTTCTTAACAGCGTGCTTGCGGCCTCGCGCCTGCGCCCTCAACTTGCAGCGCGTGCGTTTACCAAGAATCGGGTTGGCGTTCCTCCTCGCGAGCGCGTTCATTAGCCGCGCCTCGGCCGAGGATTGGAAAACCATCCACGCCGAGGGCCGCGCTTACGTCAGCTTCGCCAACGTTGCGCAATTTTACCGTTTCCCGCGATTCACCCAGGCAAGCCGCAGTGTCTCGTTGCGCGATGATCGGCGCGCCCTCCTCGCGCAGGGCGGGACGAGCGAGTTCTATATCAACGGCGTTCGCTTCTTCAGTGACTATCCGCTCCTCGCCAAACCGGAGGAAAATCTCATCTCGGCGACCGATGTGGCCAAGATCATCGAGCCGGTCCTGCGACCGAATAAAATCAGCGGCGCAAAAAAGATCGATACTGTGGTGCTCGATCCCGGCCACGGCGGCGGCGATAGCGGAGCCTCCGGCCCCTGGGGCAACGAAAAAAGCTACGCCCTCGACGTCGCCCTGACGGCGCGGGAAAATCTTCTGCGCGCCGGTTTCAAAGTGGAAATGACGCGTTCGCGCGACGAAAGCGTTTCCCTCGAAGATCGGGTCGCTTTCGCGAATCGATTTCCCAACGCCGTGTTCATCAGCATTCATTTCAACTCCGCCGAGGGCGGCTCCGGGGTGGAAACTTATGCGCTTGCCCCGGAGGGCGTACCCTCGAACGCCTCGACCGAAAGTCATCCCTCGAGCTTCGACACCCAGGGGTATCCGGGGAACCCGCAGGACCCGGCCAACATCGCCCTCGCCGCCGCCGTCCACGGCGCGATCCTGTCGCGCGTTTCCGTTTTCGACCGCGGCGTGCGACACGCGCGCTTTCACGTCCTGCGCGACATCAAGATCCCGGCCGTCCTGGTGGAAGCGGGCTTCCTGAACGATCGCATCGAGGGCGCGCACATCGCCACGCCGCAATATCGGCAACAGCTCGGACTGGCGCTTGCCCAGGCGGTCACGACTTATGACCGGGCAGTCAATTTCCAATCCTCCGGACCGACCATCGTTGCGGCGTCGACCAATCTTCCGCCGCACACGCACTCTATTACCGATTCGTTAGGCGATGGAGCGCCGGACCGAGTCAACCCGCCGCCGGAGCCTTCCGCGGTCGTTCATGCCTCCAAATAAATGAACCCTCCTGCGCGCGCAACCGGGGCGCCTGCCCGGGAAAAACCGATCGGCGTTTTCGATTCCGGCATCGGCGGACTCACCGTAGTCCGGGCCCTGCGCGAACTCTTGTCTAACGAGACAATCTTTTATCTCGGAGACACCGCCCGCGTCCCCTACGGCGGGAAAAGCGCCGCCACCGTCGAGCGCTACAGCCTCGAGATTGCTTCGCTCTTGTTGGAAGAGAATTGCAAAGCGATCGTCGTCGCCTGCAACACCGCCTCCGCCCTCGCCCTGCCGAAGCTCGAAGCCACCACGCCCGTGCCCGTAATCGGAGTGATCCAACCGGGCGCGAAGGCCGCCGTCGCCGCGACCCGCAACCGCCACATCGGGGTTATCGGAACGCGCGCGACGATCAAAAGCGGGGCCTACGAACGCGCAATCCTGGCCCTCGATCCCGCGGTCCGCGTCTCCGCCCGCGCCTGTCCCCTTTTTGTTCCGCTGATCGAGGAAGGCTGGTTGGAGGATGAAATCACCGATCGCGTCGTTAGGCAATATTTGGATCCACTGGTGCGGGACGGGATCGATACCCTGGTGCTGGGCTGCACCCATTATCCGCTGCTCCGCGAGGCGATCGGACGCTACCTGGGCGACGCGGTCCGGTTGGTGGACTCGGCGCAAAATTGCGCGACCGCCGTGCGGCAATTGCTCGAAGCCGAGGACTTGCGTGCTACCGCGGTGACGGCCGGGAAATTGTCCGTGGCATTAACCGATCCGCCCGACGCGTTCCTCGACGTAGCCCAAAAAGCCCTGCGCCTCGACATCGGAACAGTGCAGCTACGCAACGTGATCCATCCGGCGAAGAGCTGAGAAAGGCCGTTGGAGGGACGG
>DATMNS010000138.1:0-4956 GCA_035568735.1 Chthoniobacterales bacterium
TTTGCCGAGCGTGCGGTAATGCAGCCGCAGCTCCGGGAGTGTGGCTCCGGACGTGAATTTGAAGTCGCGCGCGATAAAGTCGCCTTCGTGAGGCGCGGGATAATCGGCCGCCTGCAAAGCGGCGATCAGAGCCACCGACCAGAGCAACACCGCGGTTAGAAGTCTCATGCGGGAAGAGTACCGAAAAACACCGCCGCGGCCACGAGAATAGGACGCCGGACCGGGGAGAGATCGTCATCCTGAGCGACGCGCAGCGGAGTCGAAGGATCCCGCGGCGCTGACTTAAAGGTTACGCCACGGGCTCCCTCGACTGCGCTCGGGATGACCGCGAGCGCCGGGTCGCGAGCAAGAGACAAAACGCGTGATTTCCCAGACGCGACGATTGTGTTATGGGATCGCCATGAAGAAATACTGGCTCGTGAAACAGGAGCCGGAAGCCTATTCGTGGAACGACTTTGTGCGCGACGGCCTAACGAAATGGACCGGGGTGCGGAATTTCCAGGCGCGCAATAATCTCCGCGCGATGCGCAAGGGTGATGCTGTCCTCTATTATCATAGCGTGAGTGAGAAGGCCGCGGTCGGCATCGCGCAGGTGACGCGCGAAGCGTTTCCCGACCCGACGGCGAAGGAGGGGGATTGGAGCGCGGTCGAGCTAAAGCCGGTGAAAGCACTCGACAAACCGGTGACGCTGGAGCAGATCAAGGCCGAGCCGAAGCTGCGCGACATCGTCCTGCTGCGGAATTCGCGTCTTTCGGTTCAGCCGTTAGGCAAAGCGGACTTTGAGCTGATTTGCCGCCTGTAGGCGCTTCGCTGTGCGAAGCGAGGGTCTGCCGGGAGGCTAGCGGTCTCCGTCTCGTTGGCCGGCAACTCTCGCGCTCTCAGGTGCGCGGCCTTGTGGGGAGCGCACGCGACTCGCGTGCTGGTTGCTGCGACCCGCAGCAACGAACTTTCTCCCTCGGCTGGTCTGCTCCCAAGCACTCTGAGGGGAAACTCGAGTCCGCGATGGCGAGTCGCCATCGCCAGCACGCGGGTCGCGTGCGCTCCCCAAAAAAGCTGACGGCGCGCTGTGCCCAATTTCAAAGTTACGTTGCACTAGGAAGCAGTTTCGGCTTGTCCATGTTCCTGCGATGGCGAGGCTACGAGCGTGCAGCGCGCGCTGGTGGTTTCAATTCACGATGTCGCTCCGTCGACCCGGACGAGGGTGGAGAAAATCCTCGCGGAATTGAGGCGACATCAGGTCAGCGCCTGCTCGCTCCTCGTCGTCCCGGATTATCACCGGCAAGGACGATCGCTGGCCGATCCCGGTTTCCGGTCATGGCTCCAGGAACTGGACGCGAGCGGACACGAGATCGTCATTCACGGATTTTATCATCAGCGCGCCCGGCGGGAAAATGAAAGCGGGCGCGACAAAGTCGTAACCCGTTTTTATACGGCGGATGAAGGCGAGTTCTTCGATCTTGATTACGCCGCTGCGCTGCGCTTGATCCGCGAGGCCCGGGAGGAGTTTGAAAGCCATGATTTTTATCCGCACGGTTTCATCGCGCCCGCCTGGCTGCTGGGCGCGGAGGCGGAGCGCGCCGCGATCGCTGCCGGCATGAAGTACACGGCGACTCTCCGCACAGTGCGCGATTTCACCGACGGGCAAACCTTCACTTCGCAATCGCTCGTCTACAGCGTGCGCAGCGCCTGGCGGCGAACGATGAGCCTCGCCTGGAATCGTTCGCTGTTCCGCAGCCTAACGAACAATCCGTTGCTCCGGCTCGGAATTCATCCGCCGGATATTGCCCAGCGCGCAATCTGGCGGCAGATCGGAAAAATCATAGATCTGGCATTACGCGATCGGCAGTCGCTGACCTATCGTGACTGGCTGCGGCAGGAATCAGAAATCCGTCCGTCTCGGGCGGATCAGAAATCAGTAATGATGTGAGCCGCTGCGACCTTCATCTGCATTCGAAATTCAGCGACCGGTCGGAGGACTGGATCTTTCGGCGGTTCGATTTCCCCGACAGCTACTCCAATCCGCCGGAGCTTTACGCGCAGGCCAAATCGGCCGGAATGGATTTTGTCACCCTGACGGATCACGACACGATCGAAGGCGGTTTAACGCTTTCCCATTTATCCGATACTTTTTTGAGTGAGCAGGTTACGACTTATTTTCCGCAGGATCCATGTAAACTTAATCTGCTCGTCTGGGGAATTTCGGAGGGCCAGCACGCGCAAATCTCCAGCCTCCGCGAGAACATTCTCGATCTGCAGGCGTTCCTCCAACAGGAGACGATCGCCCATGCCGTTGCGCATCCGCTCTATAGCATCAATGGCAAGCTCAGCACCTCACACCTCGAGCGCCTGATCCTGCTCTTCCAGCATTTCGAGGGCATCAACGGCCTGCGCGACGCGCTGCTGAGCGATCTCACGCGCCACCTTCTCGCGCAGCTTACGCCGGCAAAGGTCGACGAGTTCGCCAACCGCCACGACCTCGCGCCCACTCATCCGGATCCCTGGAAGAAAATTCTCGTCGGCGGCTCTGACGACCACGGCGGTCTCTTTGTTGGCTCGGTCTTCACCGAAACGCCGCCCGCCACAACGCCGGCGCAATTTCTCGACCACATTCGCGCGGGTCGGTGCGCGCCCCACGGACAGGGCGGCACGCCGCTCGCGCTCTCGCACGGTTTTTACAACACGCTCGCGAGTTTTATCCAGGATCGCTTTACCGCGAAGCTCGGCCCGAGCGCCGGCCTGGTGGAGAAAATGTTTTCCCGCTTCATGGAAGGGCGCGACCCGACGGAGTTCACCCTCAAGGAGAAAGCCGGCTTCGTCACGCAGGGCGTTCTTTCCGGCAAAATCTTCGAGCTGGCCAAGCCGGGCAACCTGTCCCTCTGGCGCGAGCTTTCCGGTTACTTCGCGCAACCGGAGGTGAAAGCGCGGCTGGCGCGCGAAGTCGCTGACGTCACCGAGCCGGAGCGCCGGACCTTCATCATGGCCAACGCCGCCTGCGAACAGTTGGCGTTTCGCTTTTTCGAAAAATTCGTCAAGCAACTCAATGCCGGCAACGTCATCGAAAGCGTCCAGGCCCTGGCCAGCATTGCGCCCATCCTGGTGGTGCTCGCGCCTTACATCTATGCCTTTCACAGTCAGGCGCCCTCCCGCCGCTGGCTGCGCCAGATCTGCCGTGATTTTACCGGCGCGATCCCGCCGCAGCTGCAAAACCGGAAGCGCGCCTGGTTCACCGACACCCTCGAGGATGTCAATGGCGTCTCCACCACCATTCGCAAGATGGCCGCCGAAGCGCGCGAGGCTGGCGAGGAACTGGTCGTGGTTACCTCGCGCAGCGAACTCACGCTCGATGGCCTGCCGATTAAAAACTTCAAGCCGATCGGCGAATTTGAGCTGCCCGAGTACGAGCTGCAAAAGCTTAGCTTCCCGCCCATCCTCCAGATGCTCGATTACATTCAGCGCGAAAACTTTTCCGAGATCATTATCAGCACGCCCGGCCCGATCGGGCTGACCGCGCTCCTTGCCGGCAAAATGCTCAATCTCGAGACGAGCGGCATCTATCACACCGATTTCCCGCAATACATCCGCATTCTGACCGAGGACAGCTTTCTCGAGAGCCTTGCCTGGAAATACATGCAGTGGTTCTACGGCCAGCTCGACACCATCTTCGTCAACTCCGAGCAATACCGGCGGAGCTGGATCGCGCGCGGCATCGACCCCGCCAAACTCAAGATTCTCCCGCGCGGACTCGACACTCGTCTCTTCACCCCCGGGCGGAGCGAGCCAGACTTTTGGAAACAATTCGGGAGCAACGGCGACGGCGTGCGTCTTTTGTTCGTTGGGCGCGTTTCCAGGGAGAAAGACCTCGACATTCTCGTGCAAGCCTTTCGCAATCTGCGGCAGGAAAATATTCCTGTGCAGCTCTCGATTGTCGGCCACGGACCATTCTCGAAAGAGCTGGCCGCGATGCTGCCCGAGGCCTGCTACACCGGCTATCTCAACGGCACCGATCTCGCCAGGGCCTACGCTTCGTCCGACATCTTCGTCTTCCCGAGCACGACCGATACCTTCGGTAACGTCATCATCGAAGCCCAGGCCGCGGGCCTGCCCGTCATCGTCTCCGACGTGGGCGGGCCGCGGGAGCTGGTTACCGATGGAGTCAGCGGCCTCATCACCAAGGCGCGCGATCCCGCCGACTTCACCAGCGCGATCCGCCGCCTCGTCGCAGATGAGTCGTTACGCAAGGAGATGAGCGCCGCGGCCCGGCGTAGCGTCGAGGATCGCAGCTGGCCGAGTGCCTTCCGGAAGTTCTGGGCCGCGACCGAGATCAGTTAGCCCTGGCCTGCAAATGGCCCGAAGTTTTCGGGGCTGGCGCGACTACGTCGCCAATGACGAAACCACTATCTCGATGGCCTCAAACACAGCGGCTCACCGCTGGTTTCCAAACTGCTGCCTAAACTCGCGTTCAATAACTTCACTCAAATCCTTAACGGACGACCTCAGATGTCTGGTCAGGCTTTTCGTGATCCATGCTTTCGACGGCTGATATTGCCGCTCGCAGAGCAGCCTGATCAAGAGTCAGCGAGATGTGGTCGATCCCCGGGAGCAGCGTGACGGGAACATCCTTACCCGCTGTCTTGAAGACGCTCGCAAACTTATCGGCGTAAAACACCTCATCATTCTGCCCGGCCAGAACCCGAAGCGGCTGCCTGACCGCACGAATGTTTGCCTGGTAGTCGCGCTCGGGCCTGAAATTCTGCTCTAGGGCGAATGAATATTGCGGCGTGAGGAAATCTTTGTCCCTCTCGTCGACCGCGAATCTGACCACCGGCAGGTCGTCAAACGCGTGCATTCCAAACCCGTTTAGCACGGCGAGCGCGATGATGCGCGGAACCCCCACGGTAGCCCAGCCGCCGCTGCCCGGACGCAATGTTGCTGCGTCCTGACTGATCCAAGGAGAAA
>DATMNS010000139.1:0-2494 GCA_035568735.1 Chthoniobacterales bacterium
TCGTCTACTACGCCATCTGGGCGCAGACGTTCGACCTGAAACGGGTCGGCACGATGCCGGAGCGCAACACCGTCTTCGACGTCGACGGCAAAATCTACAGCCGGCTGGCCGGGGCCAACCGCCTCAAGGTCTCGTTGCGGCAGGTCTCGCCCCTTTTCATCCAGGCATTGCTCGCGCGCGAAGATACCCGCTTTTATGAGCATGGCGGGATCGACTGGCGCGGCGTGGTGCGCGCGCTCTATCGCGACATCCTCACCGGGTCGGCGAAGGAGGGTGCGAGCAGCCTCACGCAGCAACTGGCGCGCAACAGCCTTCCGTTAGGCGGGCGCAACCTCAGCCGCAAGTTGCTCGAGGCAATGGTCGCGCTGCGCCTCGAGCGCGAGCTGACGAAGGACCAGATCCTCGAGCTTTATGTGAACCGGATTTATTTTGGCTCCGGTTGTTACGGGGTCGAGACCGCGTCGCAAACCTATTTCGGAAAAAATGCGTCAAAGCTCGATCTCTCGGAGTCGGCCTTGCTCGCGGGTTTGATCCGCAGTCCCAATCGTTTTTCGCCGCTCAAGAATCCGCACGGCGCGGCTGTCCAGCGCGACACCGTGCTTGATCGGATGCAGGGCCTAAAAAAGATTAGTGCGACCGAGGCGCAACGGGCGAAGCGCGAAAGAATCGTTTCCCATCCGCGGCGCATCACGGTGATCCAGGAAAACTACGCGATGGATGCGGTGCAGCGTGATCTCAACCTGCTCCTCACCCCCGATCAAATCGACAACGGCGGGTTGTTCATTTACACGACGCTGGATCCGGTCGTGCAAAAGTCCGCGGCCGACGCGGTCGAAAAGCAGTTGGCCAAAATCGAGCGTCAGCCGGGCTTCAATCATCCCATCAAGTCGCAGTATCGCCTCCCGGAGAACGGCGACGACAACGCGATGCCTTATCTCGAAGGCGCGCTCGTCGCGATCGACAACAACAGTGGCGGCATCCGCGCGCTCATCGGCGGACGCGATTATGCGCAGAGTAAATTCAATCGCGCGCTCGCGCCGGCCAATCGCCAGATCGGCTCTTCCTTCAAACCGTTCGTTTACACGCTCGCCTTCATCCACGGGCTCCTGCCGGGCGCGGCGATCAGCGACGGGCCGATTCAGCCGGGAGAAATCGAGGGCGCGGGCAATTGGTCGCCGGCGAATTCCGACGGCCGCTATGGCGGCATCAAGCCGGCTTCCTACGGCCTTATCCAATCGCGCAACACGATGAGTGTCCGGGTCGGCGAATTCGCCGGGCTCGACGAAACGCAGAAGGTCGCTACCACGCTTGGCCTGGGCGACAACATTCCGCACGGGCCCGCGATTTTCATCGGTTCCTTCGAAACCGACCTGAAGGATTTGACCGCGGCCTACACCGTTTTTCCCAACGCCGGCGTGCGCAAACAGGCCTACATCATCGAGCGGATCGATGACCCCGAACACAAGCCGATCTATCGCGCCGCCCACGTCACGCTGCCAGTGCTCGATCCGGGCGCGCTCTGGATGACGACCGAGCTGCTCGAGGAAGTGATGACCCGCGGCACGGCGGCGAGCGCGAGTTCGTTAGGCTTTAAGCTCCCCGCCGCCGGCAAGACCGGCACAACGAACGATTTCAAGGACGCGTGGTTTATCGGCTTCACCAGCTCGATCACCTGCGGCGTCTGGGTCGGGTTCGATCAACCGGTCACGATCGTTCCGCACGGCTACGGCTCGGCGCTGGCGCTGCCGGTCTGGACGGAGGTCATGCTGAAAGCGGCTGACCGTTATCCGGCAGAGCAATTCAAGGCGCCCGTCGCCATGCAGGAAGCGACCGTCTGCTCGATTTCCAACGCGATTGCGACCAGCGGCTGCGTCGCGGCCGGGACCGCCTACACGATCGATCTGCCGGTCGACAGAATCCCGCGCGGAATCTGCAAGGTGCACGGTGGCAGTCCGACGCTCCTCGGCGAGCGGGTCGAACAGATTCAGCAAAAGATCAAAGAGGCCCCGCGGAGCATTCTGCAATCGTTCAAGCGCTTCTTCGGCGGCGGGAATTGATCCGACGTGGAAGGGGCCTCTGCGTCCCGATCCGCCCTGGGCAGGGCGCGGAGGGACGTGCTTACGCGCGTCCGGTCTTGCCAGGGGACAACAAATTGAGCGTGCGTCACAAACAAGCTGGACAGGCGGAAGCATGTCCCTCCGATTCGCTAGGACTAACGACTAACTGCCCGATCCGACATACTCGTTCGAGTAGGTATCGATCGCGGGTCTAACCAATAGCACAATCGGTCACATCTCGCTACTGCAGGTTGTAAACCTCGACTAAGGCAACACCGGTGGTGTCGCCTACACCACGGACAACCACCGTGTAGGCGGCGTTCGGCTCCAAAATCATGATTACGGCTGATTCCCTGCCATCTTTGGGCGCGAGATTGTCGTCGATGATCGTTTGTTCGTCAGGGCCTTCCCTGAGGGGTAAAGCCCGACTTGCGTTC
>DATMNS010000140.1:0-10152 GCA_035568735.1 Chthoniobacterales bacterium
CCGAACGCGGCCGCTCAGGCCGGTTTGCGCGAGATTGCGCTCGATCGCGGTGATGGCCTGGCGATCGCTCTCGACGAACATGACGGAGGCGGCGCTGCGGCTAAGCGCTTCAATGCCCAGCGCCCCGGTGCCGGCGAAGAGATCAAGAACGCGCGCACCGATGACGCGGTCGCCGAGACTCGAGAAAATGGCGGCTTTGACCCGATCCATCGTTGGCCGAATGTCGGTCTTGGGGACGACAAGCCGAATGCCGCCGGACCTTCCGGCGATGACTCTCATGGTGAAGGCGCCGGGGTCGCCGACGTTTCGGTCGCGGATTCGCCGGGCGTCAGGGATGGCGTCGGAGGGGCGGGAGAGACGGGCGGCGCAGCATCGTTAGGCGAAGGACCGGGTGTCGGCGAGGGCGGAGCGGCTTCATTCTGCGTTTTTTTCTTTTTCGCGTGACCAAAGATGCTGCTGATCACGCCGCCGAGGTCGCGCAGGTCGCGCCCGACGAGTTTGTCCATCAAGTCGGTCTTGGGTCGATCTACCGTCCCGCTGATCTTGAAATCGACTGCGGCGTAACCGGGTGGATCATTAATCGGCTGAAAGTTTTCACGGATCGGGGTGAAGAGTTGCCGGCGAACTTTATCGTTCAACGCCAGTTGCGAATTGAGGCGCATGCGACCCTTGAAATTGATCGTGCCGGTGGCGGAAAGGCGGATGTTGGGCGAGCGCAGGAGGAGTTGATCGATCGTAACGATCCCGGGGCTGATGTGATATTTCACTTCCGCTTGTTCCAGTTGCAGTTGCATCAACTCATCGATCTGGAGAATCTGGCCGAGCGCGACGAGGAGGCTGTATTGCTGCAATTTTCCGTCGCGTAAAATGATCTCGCCGTGGCCCGCGAGTGCATTGCTATCGGCCGTCTTGCCCGAAGCATCGAGGAACCCTTCCACCTGCCCGTGAAGCATGCCGGCCGGACCGCCCGCGTTGATCAGTAATTTCTCGGCCTGGAGATCGCGGAATTTCACCATGGCGGTGAAAGGAGAATCTTCCTCTTGCAGCTCCATCTCGAAGCGGCCGTTGATCACGCCTCCGGCGGCGTGCGCAGAAATATTGGAAAAACCGAGTTCCGCCGGAGCGTAGCGCAGGGGCGACTCGAGATCCTCGATGAAGAACCTGTCGCGCAGGGAAATTTTTTCGACTTTCGCGTTGCCCGCGATTTCCGTCGCGGTGCGGAAGCCGGAGCGGAAATCGAGCCCGGTGAATTTGGCGATCACCCGACCGGCGGAATCGAGGAAGGTAAAGTTGCCATTCTTCAAATTGACGCGCTGCACTTCCGGGGTGAAACCGGGCGCGGGCACTGCTGCCAGGGCCGGCTCGTTAGGCGCGGTCGCGCTCACGGCTGGTGCGGCGCTGGCCGGAAGAGAGGAGGCCGCGGTGGTGCCGGCCGCCGCGCGCGGCGGTGGGACGAGCACGTCCTTCTCCGGCGGTAACTCGGGCAGACGCCATTGTCCCGCGGAATTCTGCGCCCAGACGACTTCGGGCTTGATCAGCGATACCTGCCGGATAATGAGCCGGTTGCTGAAGAGCGACCAGAATTGCACCCGCAGCTGAAAGGTTTGCGCCTGGAGAAAGTCTCCCCCGATCTTGCCCGGTTCCTGCGGAATGGTGATCCCGTTAAGTTTTAATCCGCTCCAGGGGGTGACGCTGATCTGGCGCAAATGCAGCGGGGTCCCCAACCGCTGGCTGAGTTCCTGCTGAATGCGATGGTGTGTGCCCTGCGATTGCAGATAGAGATTCACTCCGATCAACACCATGCCGGCCAAAACCAATAGTCCCCCGATGAGCCAGAGCAGGAGCCGGCGAAGTTTTTTCACCGTGGGAAGCTACGCAGCGCGGGATTGAAGAAAAGATGAAACCCGCCTAACAAGGTAATCTCTTGGCCAGGACCTGTGTCATTCTCAACCCGACCGCGCGGAGCGAACGTGCCCGGCGCTGGACGGAGCGGTTGCGCGCACTGTGCGGCGACGCCTTGCTCTGCGCGACGGCGCGGGCTGGGGAGGCGGAGCAGCTGGCGCGCAACGCGGTCGCCGAAGGCTTCGAACAGATCGTCGCGGCGGGCGGTGACGGAACGATCCATGAAGTTGTCAATGGGATGGCCGATTCCGACGCGGCGCTTGGCTTGATGCCGATGGGCACGATGAACGTCTTCGCCAACGAGCTCGGCCTCCCCGCGAACGATCTTGGGCGCTGCTGGGAAATTATTCGTGCGGAACAAACGCGGCTGATCGATTTGCCTACGGCTAACGGAAAGCATTTTGTCCAGCTGGCCGGGGTCGGGCTCGATGCGCAGGTGGTGAAGGAAACCAGCCTTGCCTTCAAAAGAAACTTCGGCCCGCTCAGTTATCTCATCTCGGCCGCGCAGATCGCTGGCCGGCGTCCGCCGCGGTTGTTGATCGAGTCGGAAAACGCGCTCTCGGAGGAGGGATCGTTTGTCCTCGTCGGCAACGGCCGGCTTTACGGTGGCCCGTTTCCTTTCTTCAAGCATGCGGTGATCGACGACGGGCTGTTCGATGTGCTCGTCTTCAAGCAGCTGGGCTACATCGAATTGATCAAGTATTTGCAGAACGTCATTTTCACCTCCGACATCACGACGCGGGAGGTGGAATATTTCCAAACCCGGCGCTTGCGGGTGAGCAGCGTGGAAGACGTGCCCGTCGAGCTGGATGGGGAATTGGTCGGGGGTTGCCCGGTGGAGTTTCAAATGAAGCCGCGGCGCTTGAAGGTGCTCGCGCCTGGGTAGACGCTCCGCTCCCCGAAGCGCGCGGGACGACGGTGATCGGCAGGCAATGCCGATAGCCTCGCTACGCAAAAGGAGGTGTCGACCGAGCGCCGGCCTTTGATTCCCAATGACAACCCGAAGCGTTTGCGATATTTTCAGGTATGCGTTTGTCCGGCCGAAAAGCTTCGTCGCACGCACCCCGCTGGATGCCCCGGCAGCGCGTCGTTTTGTTGTCCTTGCTGGGTGTCAATCTCGCTCTTTTCATCGCGCAACAGATGCTCCAGGCGTATGAACCGGCCGTTGTCCCTGAGTATCTCGGCCTGAGCTATCGCGGCATCGACCAGGCTTACGCCTGGCAGTTTTTGAGCGCGCTGTTTTTGCACGCCGGCGTTTTCCAATTCGCCGCGAACATGCTCGTGCTTTATCTCCTCGGTCGCGACGTGGAATCAATCCTCGGACAAAAACATTTCCTTTATCTCTACTTCTGCGGCGCGGTCGGCGGTGAGCTCAGCCACCTTTTCCTCATGCCCGCGACCAGTGTGTTGCTCGCGGCTTCCGGCGGCGTCGCGGCGGTGGTCGTGGCTTTCGCCACCATTCTGCCGGAAATGGAACTGACCGAATCGATCTTTTTCCTCCTGCCGGTAAAGCTCAAGACGAAGCACCTCGGTTATGCCCTCTGCGCGCTCGGCGTTCTGCTCCTGCTGTTCGACCGCCACGGCGTGGTCGGCCATAGCTCTTATCTGGGCGGGTGTGCCGCGGGTTGGCTCTATGCGCATCTCCTCGGGTTCGGCCGACCGTCGTGGTTGCAGCGGGCGCTGCGCGAGCGGCGGGTGGTGCGGGAGCACCGCCGCCAGATGTCGCTCGAAGAATTCATTGCGGAGGAGATCGATCCACTCCTGGAGAAGATTTCGCGGAGCGGCCTCGAGAGCCTGACCCGAGGCGAGCGACGCATTCTGGCACAGGCGCGCGAAAAGATGCCCGAACCACCGCAATAGCGTGGCGGGTGCGGACTCGTTAGGCGAGATTTCCCGGAGCATTCGCCCGGCGCAGGTGGCGGCGACGCTGGCCGCGCTGGAGGCCAACTGGCCCCCGGATGGTCCGTCGCTGGCCGAAACCATCTCCGGCTTTCCGTTAGGCACGAACGCGCTTTTTCATCTCCTTTCGGTTTCCAGCATCTGCGGCGCGCGCCTGGTTCAACAACCCAAAATCCTCCTCTGGCTCGCGCACCCCGATACCTGCGCCGATCGCCGCGGCTACGGGCGGATGCTGACCGAGCTGCACAATCTGGCCGATCGCGCGCCAATCGCGGCCGATAACTTTCGTCTTCTCCGTCTCTGGAAAGGGCGCGAAATGGTCCGGATCGCGTTGCGCGAGGTGGCCGGAGCAGCGCCCCTCGAGGAAACAATGATCGAGCTGTCGCAGCTGGCCGATATTTGCCTAACGACCGTTTACGACCATTGGAACGAAGAATTACGCCAGCGCTGGGGTTCGCCCGCAAGCCAGTTCGCGGTCATCGGGGTGGGCAAACTGGGCGGGCGCGAGTTGAACCACAGTTCCGACGTCGACCTGATTTTCGTCTACAGCGACGAGGGACAGTTGACCGCGAAGTTCAGCTATCACGAATGGTTCACGCGGCTTGGCAACAAGATCATCGAAACCTTCGCGGCCTCCGACCCGGCGGGCTCGCTCTTTCGCGTCGACCTGCGCCTTCGACCGGAAGGACGCGCGGGGCCGCTCGTTCGGTCACTCGAGAGCATGGAGAATTACTACGCGGGCTTCGGGGAGATGTGGGAACGCCTGGCGTTGATCAAAGCGCGCTGGATCTGCGGCGACGGCGAGCTGGCCTACGACTTCCTGCGCCAGTTGCAGCCGTTCATTTTTCCGAAGAGCCCGACGCCCGACCTGCTCGATGAGGTCGCCGCAATCAAGCGCCGGATTGAGCGCGACATCGTCGGCCACGAGCAGCAGGAGCGAAATGTGAAACTCGGCGCCGGTGGCATTCGCGAGATTGAGTTCGTCGTGCAGGCGCTCCAGCTTTTGCATGCTGCGCGGCACCCGTTTTTGCAGGAGCCCAGCACCCTGAAAGCGATCCGCGGGCTGACCGAGCTGGAGTTTGTGCCTAACGAGGATGCGGGACAACTCGATGCGGCCTATTGCTTCCTGCGCCGGGTCGAGCATCGGCTCCAGATCGAGGCCGAGCAGCAAACACACAACGTGCCGGAGAATGGCGAAGCGCTGCAATGCCTCGCGCGCAGCCTCGGCTTTGCCGCTGGCGCCAATCTGCTGACCACCTTGCGCGAGCAGATGCAGCGGGTGCGCGCGATCTTCCAGCGGGTGGTGGGTCCAACGGCCAGGGCGAAGGATTCCGGCGCGCTCGATTTCGGCATTTTCCGCAACCCGGAGCAGGCGGCAAAGACCCTCGCCCAACTCGGCGAGAGCGCGGCCGGCTTTCATGTCGGGCCGCGCACCCGGCAGATTTTCCGGAAGCTGCGGCCGCTGCTCCTCACCTGGCTGGCGCGCGCGGCCGATCCGGACGCGACCTTGATTCAATTCGTGCGCTTCGTCGAGGCTTACGGCTTCCGCAGCCTTTTATTTGAGTTGCTCGCGGCGAATCCTCGTCTCCTCGAGCTGCTGGTCAAAACCTTTGACGCGAGCGAGGTCGCCGGCAGCTGGCTGATCCGTCGCCCGCAATTGCTCGAGGAACTGACGCGCAGCGGGATGCTCGATCGCTCGTTCAATGTGGCGCAACATCTCGAGCGTTTAAGTTCGTTAGGGGCAACGAGCGCCAATCTCGATCCGGTGCGGATTTATCGGCAGCGCGAGCTGTTGCGCATCCTGTTGCGCGACGTGTTGGAACTGGCGCCTCTGCTGCAGTTGCTCGCGGAACAGAATGATGTCGCGGAAGCCTGTTTGGTTTTTGTCGACCGTCTCTTGAATCCGGACGAGGCCCTCACCATCGTTGCGCTCGGAAAATTCGGCGGCCGCGAAATTGGCTACGGCGCCGATCTCGACGTCCTGTTCGTGGGTGACGATCCGCGCGCGGCGCAGCAGCTGGTCGCGACGTTGGCGCAATCCAGCGCGGAAGGCCGCCTCGCGCAGCTCGACGCCCGCCTCCGTCCGGATGGCGAAAAAGGGCCGCTGGTTTGTTCGCTCGAAACCTTCCGGGCGTACTACAAAACGCGCGCGCAGTTTTGGGAGCAGCAGTCGCTGACCCGCTGTCGGGCGATCAGCGGGCCGCTCCGTTTTGAATTTGAGGCCCTCGCCAAGGAGCTCTGGCGGGAGGCGGGCGGTCGTTCCGATCTCGTTAGGCAAATCGAAAACATGCTCGTCCGGATCGCAAACGAGCGGGGCAGCGGAAACGATTTTTTCGACTTCAAGACCGGGATTGGCGGCATGATCGAAGGCGAATTTTTGGTTCAGGCGCTGCAAATGCGCCACCGCGTCTGGGAGCCAAACTTTTTGGATGCGATCGGAAAACTGGCGGCGAAGAAGGTTCTGGAGAAGAGCGACGCGGAAAGACTCCGCGATGCCTATAGTTTTTTGCGCCGCTGCGAGTCGGTCCTCCGCCGCTGGCAGAACCGCGGGGTCTCGAACCTGCCGACCGCGCGCGACGAAGAAGACCGCTTCGCGCGGCGGATGAAATTCGCGACGATCCAGGATTTTCACGCGCCTTACGGCCGGGCGCGAGAGGTGATTCGTTCCCTTCGGCTGCGCTACCTGGCTGAGTAGGATTTGCGCTCGCCTGATTCATCGGCTCAATCCCAGGAACCTCGCGATTTCGTAGAGGAGCCAGAAACTGACGGCCAGACTAACGACGAGGATCAGGAACAAGGCGCCCAAAACGAGCGCGACGAAAAGCCAGTCGCCTTTCGTCGAGCGACGTGGCGCGGCGGCGTGCCGCTGTAGCAGCTCGTAGTTGCGCGCGTTGGACTTGAACCAGAAGGAAAAGGCATCGCCGAAGAGCGGGACGATGCCGACGGCTTCGTTGATCAGGATGTTAAGCGACATGCGCGTGAGCAGGATCTTTGGTAGTCCGCGCCGCGCCGCAACGAGGAGGGCGAACGCGGAGATAAGGGCGGAACCGGTGTCGCCGATGCCCGGCAGTAGTCCGATGAGCGGATCGAGTCCGAAGCGGAAATTGGTTCCGGGAAAGCGGAGGAGATTGTCCATGATGAGCGCGAGCCAGCGGAAGAGTGATTCGAGTTCGGATCGCTTCCTTTTCTCCTCCGGCGGGAGGATCTCAAACTCAATCTCCGGCCCGTCTTCGTGGGTCGTCATCCTGAGCAAAGCGTAGTGGAGTCGAAGGATCCCGTGGCGGAACGGGCGTCCTCCTTCAGCCCGGGGCGGGGCAGGAAATATTGCCAGTCCCCGACGAGATCAAGGCTTCCTGGTGACACGACGGGATCCCTCGACTGCGCTCGGGATGACCAGGGTGGGACGCCCTTAACCCGGAATTTCTTTCAGCATCTGCGCATTGGTCGGGAATTTCTTCACAAACATGAGCAGACGCTCAATCGCTTCGACCGGCTTGTGCCCGGCGAGACCGCGACGGATGAGATTGATTTTGTCGAGCTCCCAGGGCTGGAGCAACAATTCCTCGCGGCGCGTGCCGGACAGGAAAATATCGACCGCCGGATAGGTGCGCTGGTCGCTAATCTTGCGGTCGAGCACGAGCTCCATGTTGCCGGTGCCTTTGAACTCCTGGAAGATCAACTCGTCCATCCGGCTGCCGGTTTCGATCAACGCCGTGGCCACGATCGTGAGGGACCCGGCTTCCTCGGTGTTGCGCGCGGCCGCGAATAGTTTTCGCGGAATCTCCATCGCGCGGGCGTCGATGCCGCCGCTCATCGTGCGTCCGCCACCGCCGGTCGCGTTATTGAAAGCGCGCGCCGTGCGGGTGATCGAGTCGAGCAGAATGAAGACATCCTTGCCCGCTTCGACCAGGCGCTTGGCCCGTTCGACGGCGAGCTGTGCGATGCGGGTATGACTCTTGATGTCGCTATCATTGGAGCTGGCCATGATCTCCGCGTTGGGACAGGAGCGCCGAAAGTCGGTCACTTCCTCGGGGCGTTCATCAACCAGGAGGATGATCAATTTCATCTCCGGATGATTTTTTACGACCGCATCGGCAATGTGCTGGAGCAGCGTGGTCTTGCCGGTGCGCGGTGGAGCGACGATCAAGCCGCGCTGACCTTTGCCGAGCGGCGTCATCAAATCCATCACCCGCGTGGTGTAACGATCGGAGACAGTTTCGAGTTTGATCCGCTGATTCGGATTGATCGTGGTCAGGTCTTCAAAGGGTCGCAGGTCCTGATACTTGGTCGGTTCGTCGTCGTTGATTTTGAACAGACGAGTCAGTTGTGGGCCGCGATTGCCCCGGCGGGTTTCGCCGTAAATCCACATGCCGTCGCGGAGTTGAAAGCGCCGCACGATCTCCGGCGTGACGAAAATATCCTGCGGCGTCTGGACGAAGTTGCGTTTCGCATCACGCAGAAAACCGAAACCTTTCCCGGAAATCTCAATGATACCTTCGCCGAACTCCGGTTCGCGTGGTGGTTCTTCGCCATTCTGGGAGACGCCTTCCGGGCGTTCAGCGCGGGTGTGCCCGGACCCTTGCGGCGTCTCGGCAAATTCCGCCGCATCCTCGCGGCGTCGTTCGATCTCGCGGGAATCTTCCTGGAGAGTGTCCGTTCCACTCGGGCGCTCCGACCGATCGCCACTGGAGTTGCCGAAAGCAGCGGGTCCGCGCTCCGAATCATTGCGGCGCCCGGAACGGCGGCGGGACGGGCGTCGTCTCCGGAACGGGACGCCGGGTGCCTGGACAGGCGGTTGGTTTTCCATTTCTTCGCTCATAATTGAAACCGGTTTGGCTCGAGGCGACACGAGGACCGGTGCCGGCTCGCAGTTCTCTACGCTGGCAACTTGGCCAGCAACTCTTCAGGGATATCTAAGTTGGAATAGACGTTTTGAACGTCATCGTCGTCTTCGAGGCTATCGCAGAGGCGCAGGACCTGTTGCGCAGCCGCCTCGTCGGTGACGGGGACAGTCGTGTCGGGAATGAAAGTAAACTTTTGCCCCTCAATCGTGATGCTCGCGTGCTTGAGCGCCTCAGCTACGGCATAGAGCTGATCGTGGGAAGTGAGAATAACATACTGTTCCTCCTCGGTTGTCAACTCTTCTGCCCCGGCTTCGAGAGCCAATTCAAAGAGGCGCTCCTCCGTAATCGTATCTCGTGGCACCGTGATCTGTCCTTTTTTGTGAAACATGTAAGAAACGCTCCCGCTTGTTGCCAGGTTCCCGTGGTTCTTGCTAAAGATGCGTCGGATTTCGGCCGCCGTGCGGTTCTTGTTGTCGGTCGCCGTCTCCACGATCACCGCCACGCCGCCCGGTCCGTAACCTTCGTAGACGATTTCTTCAAAATGCTGGGCGTCGACCCCCTCGCCGGTCCCGCGTTTGATCGCACGCTCGATGTTGTCGTTAGGCATGCTTTGCGCCCGGGCCATCTCGATCACGCTCCGGAGGCGCGCATTTGCCGCCGGATCGCCGCCGCCAATCCGCGCCGCGATGCTGATCTCTTTCGAGAACTTGCTGAACATCGTGCCGCGTTTGACGTCGAGCGCGCCTTTGGCGCGCTTCACCTTGGACCATTTGCTATGTCCCGCCATGGAATGGGGATGGGATGAGTTACAAAAACCTGTTGCCGGACGGACCTGCGTTGCGCGGGGGAGCGGAACCGGGGCGCCCTCGAAAGAGAGGACTGACGAGGAGGCAAACCGACACCCATTGAATCGTATTGCGCGCCGCTTGTCAACCTTCGCGGTGGGTTCGCAGCCGCCCGCGGGAGTGCAGAAGCCTCGCTCTGCGAGGTGCGCGCGCAAGCGCGGCGGCCGCGTCCGGTCCGGCGCTTCCAGAGCGAAGCGTCTCCAGGCGCGTGCCTGCGGCAGCGACGCGATTGCATCTGGCGAGCGGTTTCGCACGTCTTAACCAAATGTGAGAACGAGTTTCCCTGCGAACCACGGGGCTGCCGGCGCGATCGCTGATTTGGGACCGCGCCCAAGCGCGGCGCGCCGATCGTCCCTTGCTCACGCGCGATTTCTCCTTCAGGTTCGGGGCGCGTGGCGCTCGAACCTTCCAGTATTCCGCAGGAGTCAAGCGCGCCCGTCCGCCGGGCCATCCAACCGGCCAATGAAGCAGATGTTGAGCTCGTGCGAAAATTGCGGAGCGGCGACGAACGGGCTTTTGCCACTTTCTACGATCGTTTTGCCCCCGGTCTTTTTTCCATGATTTACGCGATCCTGCACGACCAGAAAGAATCCGAGGACGTGCTCCAGGAGGCCTTCCTCCAAATGTGGAAGCGAACGGCGTCCTACGATGCGAGCCGGAGC
>DATMNS010000141.1:0-2899 GCA_035568735.1 Chthoniobacterales bacterium
CTGCTTTCTATAATCGGCGTTGATCGCGCGGACCGCCTCGGCGATTTCGCCTAACGAGCGGAAGGCGAACAATCCGCCGTGGTTGCCATAGTGATCGGTGAAGCCGGTCTCCTGCGTGATGACCGGCCGCCCCGCTGCCAGGTAGCAGGCGCTGCGGTCGCTGAACCAGCCGGTATGCAACCGCACGTATTGGTCTTTCGCGACCGTGAACTCGCCTTTCGAGCGCCGGATGTAATCGCGATATTGCCAGTAATCGACGCTCATCTCGTGCGGGCCGCGGAAACGCCAGCCGTTCCGCAGAAATTTCTCCCGCGTCGGCGCGTCTTTGATATCGGTCGCCAGTTCGAACAATTCGCCGGATTTTTTCGGCGCGGCGACGAAGCGCAGAAATTCGCGCGACTTGCTCCAGAGATATTTTTCACCGCGCCAGGTGATGTCTTTCAGGCCGCTGGTCGACCAGTTGGCAATGGAAGTGAAGACCGCCGCCTTCGCTGGCACGCGTCTGGTTTTCCAGAGATCGGTCACGACGGGCTGCCGGGTCGGGAGCCACTTCAATTTGTGCAACGGGACCGGAAAACGTTTGCCACCGACGTTTTCGCCGAAGGTGAAAAGGGCGCGATGTCGTTTGAGATAATCGATCGTCGAGCGGATGCGCTTGTCGACCTTGATCTGCTCGACGCCCGGATCGCTCTCGACATAGAGAATGCTGTCGCTCTTGAGCAGATCCGGATTGAATTCCTGGGTGCCGCAGACGTTCAGGATCGCGTCGGCCTCGAGGTAAAGCTGCTGGATTTTCGTGAGGCGTAATCCAGCGGTCGGATTACCGGGCAGGTAGCGGGCGCAAAAAGCCCAGCGATTTTCGAACCCGAATTCGTTGGCCAATTGCGCCAGGACCTGCGCGGCATACGAGTAGTCGTTACTCGTGTCAAAGGTCTGCGGGTTGTAGGGAATCCGGGCGGAATCTTCGATGTAGTAAACGTCGTGCCCGAGCCGTTGCAGGCCGACGATATAATGGATGTGCTGCCAGATGACACCGGCGATCGGGATCGAGCCCATGAAGCCCATCACGACAATTCGCTTCCGTTTCATTGGGGCGAAGACTCCGGGAGAGGGGGAGGGGAAAACATCCAACGCTCCACGTTCAACGTCCAACGTCCAACGAAAGGCAGGCGACTCGCAGTGCCTACCTCTGGGGTTGAACGCTGAACGTTGAATGTTGGACGTTGAACGTTTCTGAAGAACAAACTCATGGTGCGCCGAGCTCTTTCACCACCACCGCGGGATTCCCCGCGACCACGGTGTTGGGCGCGACGCTCTTCGAGACGATCGAGCCGGCGGCGACGACGGAGTTTTCGCCAATCGTCACGCCTTTCAAAATGACGGCGCCCATTCCGATCCAGACGTTATCGGCGATGCGGACGGGCGCGGTGCGGATGGGCGGGCGCGGCGGGCGCTCCTTGTAATAGGGCGCGAGCGCGAGCGCGTCGATGCGGCGCTGCGCGGGATCGATCGGATGAAAATCGGAATCGGCGATCCCGACATTCCACGAGATGAGGCAATAGCTGCCGATCTCGATCAATTCCTCGGCCATAACAATGGCGCCGTTCAAGAGAGTAAAATCGCCGACGGTGCAGCGGCCGTTGACGCCGATGGAAAACGAGCAACCGGCGTAACAGGAAACGTAGTCGCCCAGGCGCAGGGCGTCGGCGCGGCGGTTGCGGAGGAAACGGAAGATTTGCGCGGTCTCGCAATAAAGGCCGGCGCCGAATTGAACGTTAGGCGGGATCGGCTCGGCCCACCAGTCGCCCTCGATCTTACGGTCGCGGTTGACGTTGCTCATGCGCCGGAGTTTCTAACCACGAAGAACACGAAGTGCACGAAGGAATTTGCAGTTCTGAGGATGTTTCCACTGCGTGACCTTCGTGGTTCAACCGGGGTAGTTGCCGGAGGCGTAGAGTTTCGCATAGGCGCCGCCGCGCGCCACCAGCTCGGCGCCGCGCCCGCTCTCGACGATTTGGCCGTGCTCGAGGACGACGATCTGATCGACGTTGTGAATGGTGGCAAGTCGATGCGTGACGATGAGAGTGGTGCGGCCGTGCATCAGTTCCTTGATCGTCTCCATGATGGCAGCCTCGGTCGTTGGGTCGAGCGCGGAAGTGGGCTCGTCGAGGAGCAGGATCGGCGCGTCTTTGAGAAAAGCGCGCGCGATGCCGATGCGCTGCCGTTGGCCGACACTCAAGTGTCCGCCACGTTCTCCGACCGCGCTGTCGTATCCGTTAGGCAAATGCCGGATGAAATCATCCGCCTGGGCCCGGCGCGCGGCTTCGCGAATCTCGGCGTCGGTCGCGCCGGGCCGGCCGTAGGCGATATTTTCGCGGATGGTGGTGGAAAAAAGCAGCGTGTCCTGGAGGACAATCGCGACCTGCGCGCGGAGCGATTTCTTGGTGATCTCGCGCACGTCGCGACCATCAAGCGAAACGACGCCCGCGCTCGGATCATAAAAGCGCGGGACCAGACTAAGCAGGGTGCTCTTGCCGGCGCCCGTTCCGCCGACCAGTGCGACGATTTGGTTGGGCGAAATGTGGAGGTCGATTCCGCGCAGCACCGGGTGTTGCTCGTCGTAGCTGAAACTGACTTGCTGGAAGGCGATCGCGGCGTGCGTGCTGGAAATCTCGACCGCGCCGGAGGAATCACGGACATCGTCTTCACTATCGAGCACCTCAAAGCAACGCTTCGCGCCCGCGGTCGCGCCTTCCATCGCCCACGCGGTGTACGTAAGCGACTCGAGCGGCTGGTACAACATCGTGAGATAAGCTATGAAGAGGATCAGCGAGCCAAGGGTGAGCGTGCCGGCGAGAACGTGCAGTGTGCCAAGGTAATACATTGCGGCGGTGCCCCC
>DATMNS010000142.1:0-4208 GCA_035568735.1 Chthoniobacterales bacterium
ATTGTCGAGCATGCCGTGGCTGCCCGCGCAATCGACCCGGTGCAGTTCGAGCTCGTCCGCAAAGGTCGGGCGGGCCATGAAGCGTTTCAGTTTCGCCACCCGCATGTTGGGCACGTCCTTGAAGACCATGTGCTGTCGGACGGCCTCGACCGTGGCGTCGATCTCCGCGCGCGAAAAGCGGAGCCGATGCATGAGGGCCTCGGTCATCTCCGCACCGACGCGATCGTGCCCGTTAAAGCGGATACGGCCGGCATCGTCGACCGAACTGGTGGCAGGTTTGCCGATGTCGTGGAAGAGGACGCTGAGCACGAGCGGAAGCGAGACGTCGTTCGGCAAGAGTCCCAGCATCAGGCGCGTGTGCTGGAAAACGTCGCCCTCGGGGTGAAATTGCGGCGGCTGGGCGCAGCCTTTCATCGCCACGAGCTCGGGCAGGACCTGTTCCATGAGACCACTGGCATCGAGCAGGTCCCAGCCGCGGACGCGCTGCGGCGAAAGGAAAATGCGCACCAGCTCGTCACGAATCCGCTCGGCGCTGATCTCGCCGATCGTCGCGGCCGCCCGCCCGACTGCCTCCCAGGTCGCCGGCTCGATTTCAAACTCGAGCACCGTGGCAAAACGGATGGCGCGCAAGAGGCGCAAACGGTCCTCCGCGAAACGTTGCGCGGGGTCCCCGATCGCGCGGATGACCTTCGCCGCCAGGTCCTCGCGCCCGCCGACGAAGTCGATCACCTCCTCGTTAGGCGGGTCGAAGAAGAGGCCGTTGATCGTGAAATCGCGGCGGCGCGCGTCCTCCTCCGCGGAAGAAAAATGCACTTCGGCCGGACGCCGCCCGTCGAGATAGGCGCCATCTGAGCGAAAGGTCGCGACTTCAAACTGAAAGTCATTTTCGAGCACGACAATCACCCCGAAATGGGCGCCGACGGCGTAGGTTCGGCCAAAGATTTTCTGCACCTCTGCGGGGCGCGCATTGGTCGCGATATCGATGTCTTGCGGCGTCATCCCGCGGAGGAGATCGCGCACGCAGCCGCCGGCGAAATAGGCGACATGGCCGGCCGCACGGAGGCGTTCGGTCAGAGAGCGGGCGGTCTTTTCCATCTCGCTCATCGCATGCACCGCCCAACGTCGCCGTTCGTCCCGCGACTGTCGAGAGCGACCCGACGAGCGCTAGTGGCCAGTGAGTCAGATGAAACTGAACGGTATCGATGCGAGCCAACTGGAGTCACATCGGGCCGAGCGGAGCTCGTCGCTCCGGAGGGACTCGCCACGGCGAGTCCAGGACGCGCGGAATTGCGTCGCTCGCCCGATTCAGAACTCAATGACTCATTGCGCTGGTGCAACGTAACTTTGAAATTGGGCACAGCGCGCCGTCAGCTTTTTTTGGGGAGCGCACAGCCTGCTCGCCGTGTGCGGGCGACCCGCGTGCTGGCGATGGCGACTCGCCATCGCGGACTTGGATTGAGTTTCCCATAAGAGTGCTTGGGAGGAGACCAGCCGAGGGAGAAAAGTTCGTTGCTGCGGGTCGCAGCAACCAGCACGCGAGTCGCGTGCGCTCCCCAGAATGCACGGCCTCCGAATCTCGCGTGGCCAATTCATCGGTTACGTTGCACTAGTGGCCTGCTTGCGCCTTCGCCTTCGAATCGCGGAAGGAATAGATCATGAAGCAGGCGACCGCGAGGCAAATGCAGGAGTCGGCCACGTTAAAAGCAGGCCACGGGTGGGCGAAAGGGATGTGCAAATCAAAGAGCAGAAAATCAATGACGTAACCGTGGAGCAGGCGGTCGGTCAGGTTGCCGAGGATGCCAGCCATTAACAAGCCAAGCGCGATGCGGCGCCACGGATCGCGCGGCTCGCGGCGCAACATCAGGACCGTGACCACCGCCAGCGCGATGCAGGAAATGGCGACGAAAAACCGGTTGTTGTCGCGGAAGGAACCGAAGGCTGCGCCGGTATTGGTGACGTGGACGAGGGTAAAGAAATTCGGAATGAGATCGCGCGGCTCGGATGGGTCGACGAAGTGGAAAACGAAATACTTTGTGACCTGGTCGAGCGCGTAGAGCGGCAGGCTGAGGTAGAAGAAAATTTTCATTTCACGCGGCGATTCTTCTTCCGGGGAGAGCGCGCGGCGACGCGTCATATTTGTTCCACCACCGCGGCGCAGCGATCGCATAATTCCGGATGTGCGGCGATCGTGCCAACGGCCGGCCGATGCCGCCAGCAGCGCGCGCACTTCTTGTTAGGCGTTTTGGTCACCGTGGCGCTCGGTTCCTGCGCCGGCGCCAGTTGCAGGTCGCTCAGGATGAAGAATTCCTCGAGCTCCTCCCGCGGGATCGCGGTCGCGAAACGCGGGTCGCAATGCAGCACGACCGCCGCTTCGAGCGCGTTGCCGATCAGTTTTTCCTGGCGCGCTTTCTCGATCGCCTGACCGATCACGCCCCGGAGCCGGAGTAGTTCCTCGCCTTCCGTCCGGAGCGCGGCATCGCGCCACGCGGCTTGCGGCTCCGGAAACAATTGCAAATGCACCGATGCGTCATCCGGCGCGGAGCGCAGCGGAGTCGAGGGATGACGATGGCTCCAGGCTTCCTCGGCCGTAAAAACCAGGATGGGAGCCAGCAGTTGGCAGAGCGCATCGAAAATATGACTCATCGCGGTCTGCGTCGCGCGACGGCGGGGCGCAGCGGGCGCGTCGCAGTAGAGGCGGTCTTTGGTGATGTCGACGTAGAGGCTGCTCAGGTCGACCGCGCAGAATTGGTTGAGGGTGTGGTAAACCTTGTGGAATTCGTAAGCCGCGTAGGCCGCGCGGCAATCCTCCATCACTTGCTGCAGCCGATCGAGAATCCAGCGATCGACGAAGGTAAACTCTTCCTTCCTGCTTTCCTGCTTTCCTGATTCAAAATCAGCGAGGTTGCCTAACAATATCCGAAGCGTGTTGCGGATCCGCCGGTAGGTATCGCCGAGGCGGGTGAACATTTCCTCCGAGAACGGCACGTCGTCGGTGTAGTTGATGCTGCTGACCCATAGCCTGACGAGATCTGCGCCGTGCCGGCCGACGAAATGGCCCGCGTCCATCGGCTTGTTGTAGGTGCCCGACTTGGAAATCTTTTTCCCGTCGACATCGACCACGAAACCATGCGTCACGCAGATCTTGTAGGGCGCGCGGTCGTGCAGCGCGACGCTCGTCATGAGCGACGATTGGAACCAGCCGCGATGCTGATCGGTCGCCTCGAGATACATGTCGGCCGGGTCGCGCAACGCGGGATTTGTCGCGCAAACCGCCTGGTGGGAGACGCCGCTGTCGATCCAGACGTCGATCGTGTCGTTGCGGTGGCGCGTGCCGGCGGGCAGCCCGAGCGCCGCGGCGAGCGCCACGTCATCGAGTTCGAACCAGATGTTGGAACCGCGTTCTGCGACGAGGTCGGCCAGTTTGCGAATCCATTCCGGGTTGAGCAGCGATTCGCCGGCGGCGGAATAGAAAACAGGCAGCGGCACGCCCCAACTGCGCTGGCGCGAAATGACCCAATCCGGGCGTGATTCCACCGTCCCGGCGATGCGATTCTCGCCCCACGCGGGGAGCCAGGTGACCGTCGTGATCGCGCGGAGCGCGTTCTTGCGCAGGTCATCAATCCGGATAAAAAACTGCTCGACCGCGCGAAAGATGATCGGGGTTTTGGAGCGCCAGCAGTAGGGATAGGAATGCCGGAAGGGCTGCTCGGCGACGAGCATGCCGCGGGCGCGCAGCAGCCGGACGATGTCGGCGTTGGCGTCGAAAACATATTGGCCGACTAATTCCGGCAGGCCCACCTCCGCGGTGTAGCGGCCGAGATCGTCGACCGGCGACAGAATCGGCAGGCCGTTGGCTTTGCCTAACGAGTAGTCATCCTCGCCGTGGCCGGGCGCGATGTGGACAGAGCCGGTGCCGGTGTCCATCGTGACAAAATCCGCGGTCAGAACGATCGCGGTGCGGGGTAAAAACGGGTGCTGCGCGCCGATGCCCTCGAGTTTGTTACCGGGGAAATTTTCAAGCGGTTCACCGACGGGCTCGAAGCCGGTCGCGGCGCTGAACGGCGCGACCATTTTGCCGGCGAGGACGAGCGTTTCGGAATGTGGGAGGGGCCTTTGTGCCCCGATCGGCGCGGGGTCTGCTGGGGTGGCTCCCGCTGATCGGGGCACAAAGGCCCCTCCCACGTTGAATTTTTGCACCACGTAGCGCT
>DATMNS010000143.1:0-7278 GCA_035568735.1 Chthoniobacterales bacterium
GCCCGCGCGAGAGAGTCCAGCTCGCGAAACGAGAAAGCGCGTTCCGCCGAGACGCGAGCATCATTGCGAGTCATCGCCTGGCGAAAAACGAGCGTCGTGAGCAAATCCACGCCCAGCCTGGCCAGCCAGCCGCGGCGCAAATCGGCCACCAGGACGGACCCTCGGGAAAGCTCGCGGCAGCGGCGCAGTAATTGGCCGGCGTGGTCGGCGCTGAAGTGATGCAAGGCGAGCGAAAAAAGCACGATGTCAAAGGACTGGTCTTCACCAAACTGGTGAATATCCGCGCAGTGATACTGAATCTCCGGAAAGTCCGTGCTTAGCCGGCGGGCAATCTCGATAGTCGAAGACTGGAAATCCACCGCGTCGATTGCCACCGTTGCGCCAGCTGCACGAGCGAACTCGACAACCAGCCGCGGGATGTCTCCCGAGCCGGTTGCCAGATCGAGAACACGCAGCCTGTTGCCGCGTCGTACCCAACGCGCCAAAAAGTGGCGGATCAACCGATAGCTCCCGAAGTAGCGGTTCAGCGCGCGCAGATTCCGCAGATCGGAAACCAGTTCCGGCGAGATCGGCTGCGGCCGGTCCATCCATTCCGGCACAGCCGGATTGAACTGCCGCTTCAAGGCGGGAGGGGCCTTTGTGTTCCGATCCGGGGGCGCGCCGCAACCCGTGGGGGCACCAAGGCCCCTCCTCCTACCGAATTCATGAGAGAAATTTCTGCCACGACTCTGGCAGGGCGGCCGACTCGACCTCGCTCGCGATGCGACCTTCAAACTCGGCTTGGAATGAAGTGCTGGTTCCATAGACCATGATCAAATCTTCCGACCCTTCGACCCGGATGGCGTGGGCCACGCCTGGCGGAATGACCACCGCGGCATTGTTCGACCCGCGATGGTCGTCGCCATCGAGGAAAAGGCGCATCGTCCGCCGCGGCAAACCGGCGCGCGCTTCTCGCAGGATCATTTCGGCGCGTCCCTGGACAAAAAACATCACGTCCCATTGCTCCTCGGCGTAGCGGCGGAGCGCGAAGTTTTCCGGTTCCGCAACGAAAAGACGCTGAAACCATTCGTTAGGCGAACTGCCTCCCGGCACGCTCGGCGGGTGAATATGAAAACCCTTCGCCGTTTGCGCGAACATCCGGGCGGCCGACCACTGGCGGGGCCAGAGGCCGATCCTGGCGAGAGCGCCTTCGTCGCGCCGCGCAAATTCCCCAAACAATCCGCGATGCCGTTGCGGATAAATCGTCCGCGCGAAGATTTCGACGCCCGGAATCCAGGCCTCCACCACTTCCGGGGCGGTGCGGCTGGCAGCCGCGAGCTGGCCGGCTTCGATGCCGGTCTCCGCGATGAGCTGGCCGAGGGAGCGGGCTGCGTAATCGCGCACCGTGACAGCCGCCCGCGCTTCGACGGAGAGTGCGTTCCAGCGATCAGTCTCGTTCTGGTTCATCGGAAAATGAAGAGCTATTTGCCTAACGAAAAATCGGCGCGTTCCCGCGAAAGGTTCGGATTGTAGTAGGGATCGCGCTCCAGCAAATCGGGCCAGCGCTCCCGCATTACTTCGGTCTCGAGCGCTTCCACACTGCGCCGCCGCGAGGCCGATTCGTGGTGATACAGCCTGGCGAAGGGCGTGTAAACAATCAGATAACCGGCGCGCCGCATTTTCAGGCAAAGGTCGACGTCGTTAAAGGTGACCGGGAGGCGTTCCTCGTCGAACCCGCCGACCTCCTCGAAGACGTCGCGCCGGGTGAGCAGGCACGCGCCCGTGACCGAACTGTAGTTGCGCGTCACCTGCAGCTGGCGCGAGACCCCGGGCGCATCGGCGGGAAAATGACGGAAGGCATGTTCCGCGATGCCACCGACGCCGAGGACCACCCCGGCATGTTGTACCGTGTCGTTAGGGTAAAGCAGCCGCGCGCCGACCGCCCCGACCTCAGGCCGCTGCACATGTTCTGCCATCACGGTGAGCCATTCGTTGTCGATCGCTTCGACGTCGTTATTTAAAAAGAGCAGCCATGGGCTGGTCGTTTGTTCCACGGCGAGATTGTTCAGCGCCGAGAAATTGAACGGTCCGTTGAAGGGCAGGACGCGATGCTCGCAATTGCGGAAATATTCACGCGCCTCATCCGACGTGCTCTCGTTGTCGACCACGATGATCTCGTAATTCGGATAGCTCGTCTTGGAGGTGATGCTGGAGATGCAGCGGGAGAGAAGGTCGATCCGGTCGCGGGTCGCGATGATAATCGCGATCCGTTTCGTCTCGCGCAGCTCGCGCTTTACCCAGTAGGCGTGCGTCTGCCAGTCCACCGCCACATGGCCGCGTTCGCCGCGCCGTTCGAGATGACTTTCGATCGCATGCCGGCCCGCTTCGAGGGCCTGCGGTTTGCGCCGGATGTTGTCGGAGGTGGAGGTTTCGCTGCGGCGCCAGTGATAGAGGATGCGTGGCAGATGATGAATGCGCGTCGTCAACTCGCTGACACGGAGAAAAAGATCGTAATCCTGCGCGCCATCAAACTCCGGCCGAAAACGCCCCGCCTTTTCTATGATTTCGCGCCGGACGGTGGTGAAATGGCAGAGGTAATTGTAGGAAAGCAAAAAGTCCGGCGACCAATCCGGTTTGAACTGCGGGGCCGCCAGTCCCTCCTCCGTAATTTTATCTTCGTCGGAAAAGATGAGATCAGTCTCCGGGTTGGTTTGCAGATACTTGACCACCTCGAAGAGCGCGTCCGGCTCGAGAATATCGTCGTGATCGAGGAGGCCGACCCACTCGCCGCGGGCGCGCTCCAGTCCGGAGTTGGAAGCGGCCGAAATCCCGCCAGTGCTGTCCCGTTTCACGAGGACGATCCGCGGATCGTGGCGCTCGACTGTGGCCAGAAAATCGACTGTTTCCACCAGCGTGCTTCCGTCGTCGATCAGGAGCAGCTCCCAGTTTTCGTAGGCCTGGTGAACGACCGAATCGATCGCCTCGCCTAACCAATTGCGTGGTGTATTGAAGACCGGGGTGATGATGCTGATCAGGGGACAATAAGAAAAAGCGCGGGCTTGGGCGCGCGCCGCGGCGAGCTCTTTGGCCGACGCCCGCCGGCTCTGCAGCCATTTTTGATATTCGCTAGGCGAGGGAGTGGGGCTTCGCGGCGCCACCGGGCCGCCCAAATGTTTGCGCACTTCGCGGATCAATTTTTGCGGGAGGCGGTAGGGCGCGAGGATGACCTGCCCGATCTTGCGCTCGGGTGATTTCCGCAGGGCATGCTTTTCCGCCTTGAGTTGTTTCAAATCGCGCTTCGCCTGTTTGAGCTTGAGCACTTTCTCTTCGAGCCGCGCGATGTGGCGGTCAGCTGCTTCCAGTTCCGACATCCGGGTGCGCAAAGTGCGGCGCACCCGGCGCAGCTGGGCGTTGATCCGCGCGAAGCCGATCTCCACCGCCGGCAGGAGCACATCGACGGATTCGGCTTTTTGCCGGCTCAAGCGGATGGCTCCCGGCTCGATATCGACAATATCGGACTCGTAATCCGGGAAGAAGCCGCGGCTGGCCAGGTGCATGACGAGCGGTGGCCGCCGCTTCGCCACGTCGGCTCCCGCGCCGGGAATGAGGACGAGATTATCCACCAGCGCGGTCAGCCGATCGAGGATCGGTTGGTCTTCCGCGGACCCGATTTCCAGCGGGTAAAACCAAATGGCCAGGTCGAACTGGGGAGCGCTTCCGTCTTGCCGGAGGGCATCGAGCTCGGTGATCCCGGGGCAGATGGAGCTCTCGATCTCGTCTTCGGAACGTTGATCGGTGATTTGGCCCGCCTCGTTTCCGACGAGGAGCAACCTGGCCGGCGCGAATTTTCGGGCGATGAGGCGCGCGAAATCGGACCGGATCGTTTGAAAAAGAGGTCGCTGCACGGGAGCACATTATAATGATTGCAGCCGCCCGCAGGCAAAATTACGGTGCTGCCGCACTCCTTCCCGGCCGGCGCCGGCTGCCCTGCATGGTCGATTTTTGCGTTTACCTCTTCTATCGCGCGTCGCTGACTGTGGTTACCTCGCTGCCGCTCGGCTTCGCCTTTTCCCTCGGGCGGGGACTCGGTTTCCTTGCCTGGTTGCTGCTGCCGAATTATCGCCGGCTCGCGCGCCGCAACGTCGAGATCGCGTTTGGCCAGGAGAAAACTGCGCCGGAGAAAGGGCGAATTGTCCGCCGCCATTTTCAACAGCTCGGCGCCAATCTGCTCAGCGGGATGAAGCTCAACGCGACGCCGCTCGCGGAAGTGGCCAAGCTGGTCGCGACCGAGGGCGTCGACGAAGTGCACCGCGAGCTGCGGGCGGGCCGGCCGGTCGTGCTCGTGCTCAGTCATCTCGGGAATTGGGAATTGTTCGCCCAAATCCTGCCGCATTACTTCGGTTACGCGCGGTTGAGTACCGTTTACCAGAGGCTGGGCAACCGCCATCTCGACCGGTTTGTGAGGGAGCAGCGCGCCCGCTTTGGGGTCGAGCTCTTTGACCGAAGCGAAGGCTTTCAGGAGGCGATCCGGCTGCTCCGGGCCGGCGGCATGATCGGGATCCTGAGCGACCAGCACGCGGGTGACCATGGGATGTGGACGCCGTTCTTCGGCCGGCTCGCTTCGACTTCGCCCCTGCCCGGTTTGCTTTGCAAACGAACCGGTGCGGCCTTGATCGCCGCCTCCCTTTACACCGCCGGCACGGGGAAATGGCGGATGACTTTTAGCCGGTCGGGTGATTTGCCTAACGATAGCGTGCAGTCGCTTACCGCGAAGGCGAATGAGACGATAGCCGAGGAAATCCGGCGCGCGCCGGAGGATTGGTTCTGGGTCCACAATCGCTGGAAGACGCCGCGGCCAAACTGGCTCCTAAGCAAATATAAGCGCGGTTGTTTTATCCCGGAAACCGTCAGCGCGGAGGGCCTGAAGCCATTTCGCATTCTCATTCGGGGCAGCAACTGGCTGGGGGACAGCGTGATCACCATTCCTGCGATTCGCGCGCTCAAACACGGCCGGCCCGACGCGCACGTCACCGTCTTCGCGCCGGAAAAGATCGCTGCCGTCTGGCGACTCGTCCCGGAAGTTGATGTCGTAGTTTCGTTAGGCAAAAAATCGCTCTGGCATGCCGTCCGGCGGTTGCGCCGCGAACCGGGATTTGACGCCGGGATTGTTTTCCCCAACTCGCTGCGCGGGGCGCTCGAGCTTTGGCTGGGCGGTATTCCCCGCCGGGTTGGTTACGCCGGGCATCACCGGCGATGGCTCTTGAACCAGCTGGTCCCGAAGATCGAGACGAAGGGACCACCACCGCACCAGTCGGAGCATTATCTCGACCTCGTCCGTTCGTTAGGGGCGGAGGCCGCGGTCAAGGAGATTGCGCTTGCCACCGGGTTGGCAACGACGAGCGCTGGGTTAAAACTGGGCCTTTGCCCCGGTGCGGAATACGGCCCGGCGAAACGTTGGTTGGCGGAACGATTTGGGGCCACGGCGGCGGCGGTCGGCGGCCAATGGGTCCTCTTGGGCACGGGCAAAGATGAGGAGGTGGGCGCGCAGATCGCCGCGGAGCTCGGTGCCAAATGCACCAATCTCATCGGTAAAACGACTCTCGAGCAACTGATCGATGAACTGCGGGAATGCCAGCTTCTCCTGACGAACGATACCGGCACAATGCATCTCGCGACCCTGCTCGGCGTCCCGGTCGTGGCCGTTTTTGGTTCGACGGAGCCGAGTCTGACGGGACCGCTTGGGCAGAAAAGCCGGGTCGTTAGGCACCAGGTCGAGTGCAGCCCGTGTTTCCTGCGCGAGTGCCCGCTCGATTTCCGCTGCATGAAAGCGGTCAGCGTCGAAGAAGTGGTCGCGTTAGTCCGAGAATCGAGAATCGAGAATCGAGATTCGGAAGAGTAGGCGATTCGCAGATTCTCACACCTTCATCACCTCGGCGTCTTTGCGCTCGAGGTGTTCGTCGATCGATTTCACGAAACGATCGGTCAATTTCTGGATCTCCGCCTCGGTATCGCGCAACTGGTCTTCCGTCGCTTCGCCGGCCTTTTCCATCTTTTTGGCCTCCTCCATCGCGGTCCGGCGATTGGCCCGGACGCGGACGCGCGCTTCCTCGGCCATTTGCTTCAGCGAGCGCACGAGATCCTTGCGCCGCTCCTCCGAGAGCTCGGGAATCGGCAGGCGGATGATCTTGCCATCGACCAGCGGCATGATGCCGATCTTGGATTCTTTCAGCGCCTTTTCGATGTCGCGCACGGTCGAGGCGTCGAATGGCTGGACGACGAGCAAGCGCGGTTCCGGAGTGGTGATGAGGGCGAGTTGCTTGAGTTTCATCGCCGAGCCATAGGCTTCGACATCAACGTTCTCAACCAGGGCGGGCGAGGCCTTTCCGGTCCGCACGCTGGCAAACTCGTGGATCATGTAGTCCACGCTTTTTTCCATCGCCATCTCGGCTTCGAGGAGGATTTCTTCGGCACTCATAAGGCTGGTGAATGAAAGCTGCGGCGGCCCGAATCGCAATCGTTAATCGGAGACCAGCGTTCCGATTTTTTTCCCGAGCACGACATCGCGCACGTTAGTCGGCTGGTGCATGTCGAAAACAATAATCGGTATCTTGTTGTCCATGCAAAGACTAAAGGCGGTCGAGTCCATTACCTGCAACCGTTTCGTTAGGGCCTCGGTGAAGCTGATCCGTTCATAGCGTTTCGCATCCGGATGGATTTTGGGATCACGATCGTAGATACCGTCGACTTTGGTCGCCTTCAGGATGACGTCCGCGTCAATTTCGCTGGCCCGTAAGGCGGCTGTCGTGTCGGTCGAAAAATAGGGGTTGCCCGTGCCGGCGACGAAAATAACGACGCGACCCTGTTCGAGATGCCGAATGGCGCGCCGGAGGATGAAAGGCTCGGCGACGTTTTGCATTTCGATCGCGGTCTGCACTCGCGTGATGACGCCGCTTTGTTCGAGTTCACTTTGGAGTGCGAGGCCGTTGATCACAGTGGCGAGCATTCCCATGTAATCGGCGGTCGTGCGATCCATTCCCCGAACCGCCGCCGACGAACCGCGCCAGATGTTTCCGCCGCCGATCACGATCGCGATTTGGACGCCGAGCTGGTTGACTTCCTTGATCCGCTCGGCGATTTCCCGGACCACTGCCGGGGAAATATTTTCGCGCGCCCCCCGTTCCTGAAGGGCTTCACCGCTGAGCTTGAGCACAACGCGTTTATAGGCCGGCGCTTCGGTCTTCATCGCTGGTCAAATGAAACGCGAGGATTTCCCTCTTGGAAAGTCAAAACGCGTCTTGG
>DATMNS010000144.1:0-4583 GCA_035568735.1 Chthoniobacterales bacterium
GCCATTCCTGCGCGATTACGCTGCTCGCCGCGGGCAAATTCATTAATGGGATCGAAGGTCGCGCACAGCCGATCGTTATCCAAGCGCCAAGGGTCGTCCCACTGGCGAAGCTGCCGATCCTAAGTCCGGTCTGGGTTCCAACTCTTTTCCTGGAAGCCTGCCCCTGCGAGCACGGGCCGCCGGCGCTTTCCTAGCGCTTGTCTGAGGCCACTTTTCCCACTTACTCCGGGATAAGTCTCGCCTGCCATACGTTTGGCCGTCTGGCCCTGCGATGCGCGTGTTACCAACGTCGAACGATCTTTAATTAGCAATACGACCCTGAGAAACCAAAGCATTGAGGCTTATTCACTCGATTGCCACCAGGACATGAAGGAACCGACCAATAGTTACAAATCAGATCATCAACCAAAGGAGAATCGCATGAGTCACGAATCAGAAAAAAACAGAAATCCAAAACCGCCGCCTAGAAACGCCGAATGCCTCCCGGATTGTTGACCGACACGACGCAGGAGGGACGATTTGTTTCTACCCGCTGGACGGTTGTTATCGCGGCGGGCGAATCTGGATTTTCTTCCGGGCATGGGCTCGACGCACTCTCAGAGCTTTGCCGAATTTACTGGCGGCCGCTTTATCTTTTTCTGCGCCGAGAAGGAATCGGACCCGAGGATGCGCAGGACCTGACTCAGGGATTTTTCGCCGAGCTCATCCGTGATCGGGCTTACCTGCGCGCCGATCGCGCCAAAGGGCGGTTCCGCTCCTTTCTCCTCGGTGCGTTGAAGCATTTCGTCTGGGAAATGCGCGATCGCGAACGCGCCCAAAAGCGCGGTGGCGGGAAAATTAGCGAGCCATTGGACGAGCGGGCCATTGCCGAAGTAGAAGCACAAGTCGCGTCCGCCAGGAACTGGGCCGCGGATTCTCTTTACGACCGCGAATGGGCCGCCGCGCTTCTCCGGCAGACGTTGGATCGCCTCCGGCAGGAATGCGTGATCGCGGGCAAAACCGCGCTCTTCGACAGCGTCCAGCCTTACCTGTCAGCGGCGCGCGACAAAGTGATCCCTTATGATGAGATTTCGCGACGATTGAATCGCAACATCGGAACCTTGCGCAGCGATATCGCCCGCTTGCGTTTGCGTTATCGCGCGATTCTGCGGGAGGAAGTGCGTGGCACGATTGCCGAGCCGACGGAGGTGGACGAGGAGCTGCGTTATCTCTGCCAGGTGATTGCCCGGGCCTAACGAACAAAAATGGAATCTCATGAACCGGGATCTTAAACACGAATTCAGCGTTCAAGTAGCCGCGACGACCGCAGACCGCGGCCACCATAAGTCTGAGACACTGGATGATTGGCGAAAAAACTAACCCGACGGTCTGCGAAGTTTGCGGCAGTCGGATTGAGAGCACCGCCTCGGGCGAGTTCGGATGCCTGGTTTGTCTGCTGCGCGATGGACTGGGCGAACCGACCGAGGCGCCCGAGGGTTGGTCAGACGCCCCCCCTTTGTCGTTAGGCCAATATGTGATCATGCGGCGCGAGGATGGCACGCTTTGGGAGCTTGGTCGCGGCGCGATGGGCGTGACTTACCGCGCTCAGGACCCCTCGCTCCAGCGGGAAGTCGCGCTCAAAATCATCAAGACCGACTTGATCGGGCCGATCTCGGAGGCGCGGGAGCGGTTTATGCGCGAAGCGCGCGCGGCAGCGGCGCTCCGGCACCCGAGCGTGGCCACGGTTTACCAATTTGGGATCGACGAAGCGAGCGGGCAATGCTTTTGCGCGATGGAACTGGTCGAGGGCGAAACGCTCGACGAACGGGTGCGGCGAACCGGTCCATTGGACGTGCCGAGTGTGATCGAGATCGCGCAGCAAATCACGGCCGCGCTCACCGCCGCGGAAAGGCATGGCCTGGTCCATCGCGATTTGAAGCCCGCCAACGTGATGATCGTGGAGGGTGGAGAACCCGGCGGGCTCGAGGTCAAGATCATCGACTTCGGTTTGGCGAAGGCGTTAGGCGCCACCACCGAGACCCGGGACCTGACTCACGGGGGTTTTGTCGGGACGCCGGCTTTCGCGAGTCCCGAGCAATTGCGCGACGCGCCCGTGGATGTGCGCTCAGACATTTACTCGTTGGGGGCGATGCTTTGGTATCTCCTGAGCGGCCATCGTCCCTTCGGTCAGGGCGCTCCCGCCCAAGCGCCCGTCGAACAACTGAAAGTGGCCCAGGTTCCGTCCCGGCTCGCGACGCTCCTTGTTTCCATGGTCGCACCAGAGCCGGCGGTCCGACCGGGAACGCAGGAACTGGCGAAGAAATTGCGGGCGCTCAACGCTCAGGTTTCCAGCTCGCACTGGTGGAACCGGAAGAAAAGCGTCGCCTTGATGGTTGTTCTGGTCCTTCTGACCGCAGCTTTTCTCCTCTTCGTGATCCAGCGCGAGCGATCAGGCAAAGTGCCGGAAAAAAGCCTGGCCGTGCTGCCTTTCGAGAATGAAAGCGACGATCGGCAGAACACTTATTTTGCGGATGGGATGCAGGACGATGTCATGACCGGCCTCGCCCAACTGGCTGATCTAAGAGTCATCAACCGGGCGAGCGTGCAGAATTATCGGGACCCGGCCAAACGCCCGAGCGCGCGCGCGATCGGGGAAGCACTGGGCGTGGCTTACCTGGTGGAAGGAAGTGTCCGCCGTCAGGGGGACCGGGTGCGAATCAATGCGCGGCTGATTCAGGCGGCTAGTGAACGCCAGGTCTGGGCGGCGGATTACGACCGGCAGTTGTCTGATGTGTTTGCCATTCAAAGCGAAGTCGCAAGACAGATCGCCGATGAGCTGCAACTTCGCTTATCGGCCACGGAGAAGCAGCGCATCGATGAACCTCCGACCCGAGACTTTGCCGCTTACGAATTGTATCTCCACGCCCGCGAGCTGCTGGATAATTACGTCGAAGGCAGCGACCAATGGCAGCCGTTGAACGAAGCCGTGCGTTTACTGAACGAGGCAACGGCGCGCGATCCCCAGTTCGCACTCGCCTGGTGCGGCCTGGCCTCGGCGCACTCTCAACTCTACCAGTTTAAAGCCGATCATACGCCGGCGCGCCTTTCGCTCGCTGGAGAGGCAGTGCAGAAGGCCCTGGCCCTCCGGCCCGATCTTGGTGAACCACATCTCGCGGCGGCGATTTATTTTTCGCTCGAACATCGAGACGATGTGCGCGGCCGCGCGGAACTCGGCCTCGCGCGGGCGAAGCTTCCCAACAATGCTCACGTCGCTCTGTTGAGCGGCAAGATCGCGCAGCGCGACGGTCGCTGGGCGGAGATGCTGGCCGAGCTGGAGAGATCGCACACTCTTAACCCGCGCGACCGGGCGGCGGTGGACGAGCTCGGCACCGTTTATGATGCATTACGTCGCTACGACGAGGCGCGGCGGGTGCTTGATCAAGCGACCGCGGCCGGTCTGAATTCGGACTGGTTCGCGACGCGCCGAGCCGCCTTCTTTTGGCACGATAAAGGAGACACGTCCGAACTTCGCACTGTCTTCCAGCGGCGCCTGGCCCTGGGCACGCCTAACGAACGGCTTTTTGCCGCGCGCATCCAAACCGCGTGGTGCGACGGTAACTTCGATGAGGCGGCGCGTCTCCTCGCGGCTGATCCGCGTCAGCAATTCGAGGCCGGCGAGAAGCGGTTTTATCCCCGAGCCTACTTCGAAGGCATGACCGCCCGCGCGCGTGGCGACCAGTTAGCCGCCCGCATTGCCTTTACGGCCGCGCGTCCGTTTCTGGAGGAAACCTTTCGGCAGCAACCTGACAACCCGAATTGCCTGATCATCCTGGCTGAGGTTGATGCGGCTTTGGGTAACAAGGAGCAGGCCCTGGCTGAGGCCAATCGCGCGGTAGCGATGCAGGAGAAGGCAAAGAACGCCTGGGAAGGTTCCGTCATGCTCGTGGGGCGGGCCCAAGTCTATGCCTGGGCCGGCGAACACCAGCAGGCCATTGCACAGTTGGAGAGTTTGGTGAATCGGCCACGCGTCTGTCACTACGGCTATCTTAAGATGGACCCAGACTGGGTTGACCTTCGTGGCGAAGCGCGCTTCCAGCGCCTGGTCGAATCCCTCGCGCCCGCTCGCGGCCAGAGTCGAATCATTCCCGTCGACCAGACTACCCAGTAGGAAGTTCCTTATGCACTCGAGCGGAAATCAGGCGTCTGGCCTGACCCGGCGCGCAGCGCCTTCCGGGCTACACGAGTCGCAGCCCGTGTTTTTCGACGTTTTCAAAAAATATTCTGCTACACCGGCGAAGATTTTCCCAAGGAATAAACAGGAAACACAATACGAAAAATGAAATCCAGATTCCGAATATTACTTGCTGCAACCATCTTTTTCGCCGGGCTGGCATTGCTTTTTGCCGCGCTGGCTTTGCCGGGCCAGGTCTCCGCGCAGGACAAGCCGGACCACAACAACAAGCACCATCATTACAAGTTCATCGACCTGGGTACGTTCGGTGGGCCCGCGAGTTTCATTGGCACACCAAATAATGTAAACCCAGAGCTGAGCAGGCAGGGAACGACCGGAGGGGCCTCGGCGACATCCGTTTCCCTCACATCGA
>DATMNS010000145.1:0-7829 GCA_035568735.1 Chthoniobacterales bacterium
GCGCGTGGTTGGCGGCGCGGCCGCCGTAGTAACTCAGCTGATTCGTTAGGCGAGCGAAGGCGGTGTTTTCATCCGTCTGCGGTTTCGCCGGCCACTTTTTGCCTAACGAATTAGCAACGGCGACGTAACCGACGCCGCCCCCGAAATGATCGGCGGCGAACTGCGCTGTTTCTTCCGCGCGTTGCAGCCATTTCCGATCGGCCGTTACCTCGTAAAGGGTCAGGAAGGCGCGTGCCAGATAGACATTGTCGCCGAAGTACGGCCCGCCGGCGTCTTTTTCATCATGGCGAAATCCGCCGCCGGGCAACGAGCGATGCGCGATGATCCACTCGGCCGCGCGGACTGCGTCAGCGAGCGCGGCGGCGTCTCCGGTGACGCCGGAGAATGTCGCGAGGGCGTTGATCGCCCAGCCGTTTTCCCGCGCATAAATGTGTCGATCGACGCGCGGCACCCCTCGCGCGCGGCGCGCCCCGTCACGCAACGCAAAATAATCCGCGGAATGTTCGCCGGGCACCAGATCCGCGTCCTGACTGGTATAAAAGGCGCCCTCCGGGCTGGTCAGAAAGTCGCGCAGATATCCACGGATCCGAGTGGCAGCTTCGAGATACTTCGGATCCTTCCAGAGCGCGTAGGCCTCGGCATAAAGACGGAGGTTCTCCGCCTGGAACTGCATGATCTTCTCGAAATGCGGGTGTTTCCAATCGCCATCGGTCGAGTATTGATAAACGCCGCCCCAGACCGGATCGATCAACTGCAGTTGCGCGTCGAGAGTCTCGCGCGCCATGCGCTCGAACTCGCGGTCGCCGGCCAGCGTTTGTCCGAGGCAAAATTCGATGACATCCCAATCAAGGAACTTTTGCACAGTGCCCCAGCCGCGATTCTTCTTGTCGTAATCATCGCGCAGCACCTGCTCCAACTTCTGCCTCGCTTCCGGCGTCAATCCGGCATCGCTGCCGGGTATGATGGGCGGCTCGTTCACAATTGAGGGCCCGGGCGAGGGATCGTCGATGATTGCCTGGAGCATCGAAGCCATCAGTTTCGGCGGGAGATAACCCTGGCGCTTTACGATCTCACTGCCGTCGCTGTTGAAGACCACCGTCGCTGGCCACCCGTAGTCCTCATAGCGAGCGGCAATATCCGGCCGCGAATCCTGATCGACCTTCACGGCGAGATAATGCGACTGAATCAGCGCGACAACTTTCGGATCCGCGTAGGTCTGCGCGTCCATCACGTGGCACCAATGGCACCAGACTGCTTCCAGATCGAGCAGGACGAAACGATGTTCGCGGCTTGCCTGTTCAAAAATCGAATCTGTCCAAGGCTGCCAATTGATCTTCGGCTCTTCGGCAAGAAGCGGCCGGAGGACAACGAGCGCCAGATTTCCGCAGAGAACCAGCCTAACGAATCGCCCTCGCAGGATCATGCCGGCTTGCCCTCGTGGCGTTTGAAATATCCGCCGATCAGCGCGTCCGCCGAGAAAGCACCGGGGCCGAAAACGAAGAGGATGACGACGGCGAAGAGAAAGAGGAATTCGTCGGCGGTGACGAATTTATCCGGATCCATGAAGATGACGCGCACGCGATCGAAATCCGCGGTGAGATACGCGGTCGTAAGCAGAATCATGAGCGGAACCGAAATCAGCCGCGTGGCCAAGCCCACGAGCAAGAGCAGGCCACCGAAACACTCTGTGCACGCGGCGAGAATGGCTTGCGCGTGAGGAAAAGGAATGCCCAAGCTCTCGAAATATTGGGTTGGTTTTGACAAGTCCATCAGCTTGCCCTGGCCGCTGAGGAAAAACTGGCAACCCCAGTAAAGGCGAGTGAGGAGGAGGAGAGGCGATCGCAACAGGTTCGCGAACGCGATCAGCCCGCGGTAAAATTTTTCCGCGAGTCTCATCATTTCCTGGGCCGGCAAAACCAGCCGAGCGCAGACCAGTCGTGGAACCACTCCTGAATTTGCCGGGTCCAGTCCACGTCGGACCGGGCGGATTCTGAAAGCGCGGCGAGGCAGGCTTTCTCCACATTCTTCCCGCGCTGTAAGGCCTGCAGAATCGCGAAGCCTTCCGGCTCGAGGCGCTTGTAATAGAGCATGTTGTCGTAGCGATGGACGACGAGATAAACACGCTCGTGTTTCGGCAGTCGCATCCGGCGTTTCCGCACCGGAGCCGCCGGCATCGCGTCCGGAGTATTACTCGCTTCGCCGCGGAGCGAATCGGCCTCCCGTTTTTTCACCACGAGGAGAAATTTATCGACCGCATAATTCAGCTCGAGCAACGAAAGATAGGGCTGCAGACCAAGCCGTAAACGCGCGGGCGGTGTGTCGAGAAGATCATCCGTCGTGAGCTGCGGCCGGGCGGCATCGTCGAAAGCGACGACCTGCGCCCATTCGAATTTCGCCATGTCGAGGGCGAGCTCCTCATGCGGCGCGATCCATTGCGGTTCCTCCCGGAGGAATTGTTCCAGGCGCTGCCCGAGGTTGCGCAGCGTAAAAGACGCGGAGGGATATTTCGCCAGATACGCCGTGGCGAGTTTCATGAACTTCTTCTCGCCCACAATCGCGCGCAGGCCGGGATAATCGTCGTAGAGACAATCGAGAACGCGGAACCAATAAACGCGATTGTAAATTTCCAGGCGCTCGAACGAGGTCAGTCGATCGTTAGGCTTGATGAACCGCTGCGCGACCGCGCGCATGCTGCGGCCGTCGGTCCAGCGCGTTTGCATCCCGTCGCGCGCCGTCAGCGGGCGGAAGATGGCCGACGCCATCAGCGTTTGCAGCTCTTTCAACTGCGGCCGCGACGCCACGGGATTGTTAGGCCGCCGCGGTTTGGAATTGTTTTTCGACAAATTGATTCGCCTTGAGCGCCTCGTGATGAACCTCGTCGAAGGTCGGGATGCGGTCGTCCCACTCGAGCAGCGTGGCGGTTCGACCGACGAGCTTGATCGCGTGGGCGTAAAGTTTCCAAACAGGATCAAGCACCGGATGATCGTGCGTATCGAGAATGTACTTTTCGAACTTTGAGTGCCCCGCGACGTGGATTTGCCCGACGCGATGATGCGGGACGTTGTTCAGATATTCGTAGGGATCGAAATTGTGATTCCGCGACGAAACGTAAATGTTGTTCACGTCGAGCAGAATTCCGCAGTTGGCGCGTTCGACCACCTCGGAAAGAAATTCCCACTCGGTCATCTCCGAGGCGTGAAATTCCGCGTAGCTGCTTACGTTTTCGACGCAGATCGGCACTTCGAGAAAATCAGCCGCCTCGCGAATGTTCGCGGCCGTGGCCCGGGCGGCGGCAAAAGTGTATGGCATAGGCAGAAGATCGTGGGTGTAGCGACCGTCCACACTGCCCCAGCAAAGGTGATCGCTTAGCCATGGCGTATTGGTGCGTTTCACCAACCGCTTGATCTTTTTCAAATGCTCGCGGCTGAGCCGGTCGGCCGAGCCCAAATACATCGCCACGCCGTGCTGGACGACGCGGTATTGCTCGAGAATCTGGTCGAGCACCTCGAGCGGCCGACCGCCGTCGACCATAAAATTCTCCGAGATGATCTCGAACCAATCAACCACCGGCTTCTTTTCCAAAATGTGCCGGTAATGCGGCACGCGCAGGCCAATGCCAATGCCGTAGTCGCTGAAATTGTTAAATGCATTTGCAGGCATGGGATGAGAGTTGCCAAGAGAGGGAGAATCGGAGGATCGGACTCCGGCTCTCGTATCTCGCGCCAAGACGCGCGAATGCTTGCGGTTTAGTTCGCGGGGCTGGCGGCAGGATGGCTGCCGTCGGTCGCACAGCCGCCTTTTCCTTTGCAGGAATTCTTGCCTTTGCAGCCGTTGTCGCCGGTCTTGCAGCCGCCTTTGCCTTTACAGGAGTTCTGTCCTTTGCAGGAGTGAACGTCTTTTTTCTTGGCCATCTGGCTGACCGAGACGCCAGCTTTGGTGGATACATTGGCGGCATGAGTCTGCACCGCGAATGAACCGCTCATTAAGCCGGCGATCGCGGCGCCCGCTAGGATTGCTTTCGATGTCATGTTTCTCTTTCTATTTTGGTTTCTTACCCGGGGCCGGAGGTTCCCCGAAACATTCGGGGCCGGTCCGGATAAATGCATACGGGGGAACGAGGATAGTTGCGGCCAACAAGGCAGACATACGGGGTATGAGATCGGAGATTGCCTGGATTATTCCCGGGACGCCAGATAATTCGTTTCACGAAGCAGATTGGAATTTCTGGGGAATAATACGCCGGTTGGCAAGCGGTGGATTCATCCCGTGAGATGAATTATCTTTCCGGCAGGATCCCTTTACGCACGGCGGCCAGCGGCGCGCCATCGTCGAGGGCGACGGTTGCGCCGCGCCGTTCGATCCCGAGTTCTTTCCAAAGTTGATCGAGGTTCACCGGATGAGGCGAAGCCCTCATTTCAGAGTACAGCTCGCGTAATACCGGCACACCCGTCGCGCGGTCGCCGGTCTCGAGCACGCGCTCGATATCCCAATCGGAAGCGATCGTCCCGCCCGCCTCGAGGATGCCGCGAAGCGCGTCTTCGAGACCTTTCGCATTCGCGGTGCGTCGGCGAATTTCGACGTCGGCGAGCAAGCAGAAAAGCGCACCGCCCCAGTAGGTCCTTCCCCAGGTTGGAGTTAAATCGAGGCCGCGGTCGCCGGGCCCCGGCAGCCCTTGAGGCAAATCGCGCACGAGGTCAGACCAGACCTGCCGCGCGCTTAAGGTGCCGATGCGCACCCGTGCGATTGGCTCGACATAGGTCGCCAGCCCTTCCTCGATCCAATGATTCTTTTCCGGCACGCTCGGCAAGGCGAGATGCACCATTTCATGCGTCATGAGCCAGTCGGCGTCGAAATGGGCTTTGCTCGTGGAACGACCGACCACAACGGTGATCAAGCCACCATCGCTTGTGCCAATGGTTCTCCCGGAATCTATCCGGTCACCTCCGACCAAACGAACCCGGATGACCGCGTGGGAGACAGGATAGCGTCCATAGTATTTTGTGACCGCGCGAGCCGCGGTGTTGATCCATTCAAGCGCGAGCGCGCGTGGGAACCCCGGATCGTTTCCGAGGAAAACGACGTCGATTCTGCCACCACCCATTTTTATCGGACCGGTCGAAGCTTCGGACAGGAAAATCCCACCGGAGAGAAAAAGACAGATCAGGAACACGCGACCGAAACAGAAGCCTGAAGACACCATGGTTCATGCCCTATTCAACCCTGGAACGCGAACGGACAATTTCCAAGAACGCCGCCGATCGTTAGACCGAGCGGAGTCGAAGAATAACGTGCCTAACAAATCGTGTGCCCGCCATCATGATGATTCGTAATCTTCAGACTTCGATTGCGGTCGGGCTTGCGCTTGGTCGCTAACCGGACGCGGTTCGTCGCGCCGGCGTTCCCGCCCGCGTCCACCTTCGCTGCGATAATTACCGCGCACTTCGCCACCACCATCATCTCGCCAATTTTCGCGACATTTTCCGTGCTGGTTGACCCCGAAATCCGCCAGCTCGGAAATGTGAACCAAGCCATCCTTGATCGACACGATGCGGCCGTGATAGGTCTGGCCACTTCGATCTCCGTCATGCCGGTGTTCCCGCGCGACCGCCACCGCCGCTGCCGCGGCGCTCACCGCGATCAGCTCGTCCGCCGCCCGGCTGCCGAAGGCGATTTTCGCATCGACCTTGAAGGGAAAAAGCACTGACGCGTGCGTTTTATACCGTCCTGGAACGATCCGTACTGGGCCAGAGCTGCCATCGTTAGGCGCGGGGCGGCGCGTTTCCTTGGTGGAATGGGGCATGCTATTCTAGCGACACCGAGGCTGCCCGGACCGATCTCAGGACGGCGCAAGCCAGCGGCCAATTATGCCAGAATCGTCGTCCAGGGATTTGACTCTCCAGAGGCTGGAACGCACCTATGTTCGGCTGGCGTTGCTCGTTCTTTTCGGAATCGTCTTGTTTGTCGGCCTCTGCTGGGCCGGCTCTCATGCCTACGTGCGCTGGCAGGAGCACAGTTTGATGCGGCAGGCGCACGCAGCGCTGCAGCGAGGTGACCTGCGTTGGGCATCGCTCGCCGCCCAGCGGGCTTACGGTGTCAACTCGTCCAGCCTCGATGCCTGTCGGACGCTGGCAGAGATCGCCGAAAAAGGGCAGGATGAGGGAGCCATCGATTGGCGGCGCCGGGTCGTCGAGATCGATCCGCATTCGCTCTTTAATCAGCTGGCCCTGGCAACTACCGCCCTGCGGTTCGCCAAACCGGCGATCGCCGCGGATGCGCTCGCCGCAGTGCCCGCCGAGAAGCGCAACGACGACGGCTACCAGGCTGTCGCCGCCCGCGTCTCGCTCACAAAAAACGACCTCGTTGCGACCCGCGTGCATCTCGCCGCAGCCGTCCGGCTCGCCCCGAACAATCCCGATCACCAGCTCGCCCTGGCACAGTTCGATCTCGCTTCGAAAGACGATGTCCAACGCGCGGAGGGCCGCAAGCTGGCCGAATTGCTGAAGACCAAACCCACCGTCCGCCGCGAGGCGCTGGTGCTCCTGATCAACGACGCCTTGCGCCGGCGATCCCTCAGCGAAGCGACCAAATTGACAAACGAGCTTGCCGCCCTGCCCAACGCATCGTTCGCGGACGAGATACTCACCGCCAGTTTTCAGCACACGGTGAACGAGCCCACCTTTATTGCCAGCGTGACACGGTTGGAAGAGCAGGCAGCGAGTTCCCCGGAGAAGGCGGCACAATTGATTGCCTGGATGAACACCGAGGCGCTCAGTCTCCTCGCGATCGACTGGAGCAAGAAACTTCCGGCGAACCTTCTCGATAACCTGGCGGTGCGGGTTGCTGTGGGTGATTCCTACGCCCAATCGGGCAATTGGAAGGGGCTTGAAGATATTTTGCAGCACGGTACTTGGACGGGGGCGGAATCGCTCAATCTCGCCTGGAGGGCGAAAGTGGCCGACGAGTCGAGCGATGCGGTGGGGCGCGAGAAGTTTTGGACCGAAGCAGTCGCCAAAGCGCGGGGCCAATCCGAGCAGTCGAATCTCCTCGCAAGGCTCGCCCTCCAATGGCACTGGCCCGAGAAGGCTACCGCCGTTCTCTGGACTTGCTCGGAGCAGCGCGAAACGCAACTCCCCGCTTTGAAGGCCCTCTATCTTTACTACACGGAACAGCGCGATACCGCGGGCACATACCGGGTCCTGGGCAAACTGGTGGAGCTGTTGCCGGATGATCTTTCTATCAGAAACAATTTCATCCTGATCTCTCTTCTGCTTCAGACAGAGCCGACGAGAATGCGGACCATGGCGCGGGAATTGAATCAGAAGGAACCAGGCAATGGCAGCTTCGCTTCCACTTACGCTTTTGCGCTCTATCAGACTGGCGACACGGCGGGCGCACTTCGCGTCTTTAACACCCTCTCGCCGGAGCAACTGCGCGACCCCGCGATTGCCTTATATTACGGAGTGATTCTGGCCGGAGCGGGGCGCAGGCACGAAGCGGCCGCGGCACTCGCGAAAACCGGCGGCGCGAAACTGCTGCCGGAGGAAAGGGCGCTCGTGGAAAGCGTGCGGGCCAAACTCGCTCAGCAGTAGGTTCTTGACTCCTCACGAAAGCGCGGGAGCAAAGGGTTGGGTCCCCTTGAGGTTGACGCTCTGGAGGTGGTCAAATCAGTAGCCGGCGCGTTAACCGGGGCCGCATAAACTCGATGCCACAGGACGGACCATTAACGAAAAAAGCGGCGCCGGAAACCCGGCGCCGCACCCAAACCAGTCGAAAAAACCTGGCGGCCTATTGTTTGGCCCGCACTCTGATGAGACGCGCAGTCAAGGCTT
>DATMNS010000146.1:0-6406 GCA_035568735.1 Chthoniobacterales bacterium
TCGCGGATGACGAGCAGGCCGCCCGGCGCGACGCGCGGCGCGAGCCGGGCGAGGAGGTGCGCTTGTTCGTTAGGCGAAAGATAATGCAGGACGTCGAAGAGGACGACGTTACCGTGGGGCGCGATCGGTGCGCAGACATCCTGTTCGATGAATTCGAGGTCGCGATAAACGCCGTTCGCCGCCGCCGCACGGGCGCGCGCGATCTTCCGCCCGTCGCGGTCCAGGCCGCTGACCGGCGGCAGGAAATTTCGTTCGCGCAGATAAAAGGCCAGCAATCCGACGCCGCAGCCGACATCGACGAGCGGCGATGGTGATGCGCTGAACAACTCGAAAGCGGCGAGGTAGACGGGATCGTTGCGCAATTTCCGCTCCGCGTAGAGGCGCAGCCAGCGTTCGGAGAAGCGCGCCGCGACGCGCGCGCAGGCGAGTGCATGTTCCGCCGGTTCGGTCGTCCCGTTTTTCATTGCGTGCCTCTGCGGCGCTGACAAATTAAATGTTTCCATGCCCGACCTTTTCTCCCAATACAAGGTCGACGATTTTTTTGACGAGATGTTTTCCGCGCCCGGGGTGGCGCGGCCCCATTACAGCAGAATCCTCGCGAGTTTCAAGGAAATGGGGGCGGCGGATTTCGAGCGCAAACGCGCGCTGGCCGCGGCCAGTTTTCTCCGGCAGGGGGTCACCTTCACGGTCTACAACGACGACCAGGGGACGGAACGGATTTTCCCCTTCGACCTGATCCCGCGCATCATCCCGGCGCGCGAATGGGACCTGGTGGAGCGCGGCCTGGTGCAGCGAATCACCGCGCTCAATCTTTATCTGCACGACATTTATCACGGGCAAAACATTCTGCGCGACGGCGTGATCCCGAAGCAGATCGTCTGGGAAGCTACTTCGTTCCGGCCGGAGTTCATGAACGTCGATGTGCCGCGCAATATCTATATCCACATCTGCGGGACGGATCTGATTCGCGATCGCGCGGGAAATTATCTCGTGCTCGAAGACAATGCGCGCTGCCCTTCGGGTGTTTCCTATGTGCTCGAAAATCGGCAGGCGATGAAGCGGATCTTTCCCTATCTCTTTGCGCAATGCCGGGTGCGGCCGGTGGAGGATTACGCGCAGGAGCTGCTTAACGTTCTGCGCTACATCGCGCCGCCGGAAGCGCGCGAACCGAACGTCGTCCTCCTCACGCCCGGCGTTTATAACTCCGCCTATTACGAACATTCGTTCCTCGCCCGCTCGATGGGCATCGAGATTGTGGAAGGCCGCGACCTCCTCGCGCAGGATGGTTGCGTTTTCATGCGCACGACCAAAGGCCGCAAGCCAGTGGATGTGATCTACCGGCGGATCAATGACGATTTTCTCGACCCGCGCGTCTTCCGGAAGGACTCCGGGCTGGGCGTTCCGGGGCTGGTCGATGCGGTGAGGCGCGGGACCGTGAGCCTGGCCAATTCCATCGGCACCGGCGTGGCTGACGACAAGGTGATCTATCATTTCGTGCCGAAGATGATCCGCTATTACCTGGGCGAGGATGCGATCCTGGGCAACGTCCCGACTTACCTCGCTGCCGATCCGTCGGACCGCGCCTACATTCTCGAGCATCTGCCCGAACTGGTCGTGAAAGCGGCGAACGAAAGCGGCGGCTACGGCATGTTGATCGGTTCGCAGGCGACCGCGGCGGAGCGGGAAAAGTTCGCGGCCCAGATCAGGAAAGATCCGCGCAACTATATCGCGCAGCCGATCGTCGCCCTCTCCCGTTCGCCGTCGTTCTGCGACGATTCGATCGAGGGCCGCCACGTCGATTTGCGGCCCTACATTCTCTCCGGCGAGAAGGTGACGATCATTCCCGGTGGCCTAACGAGAGTAGCCCTGCGCGCCGGTTCGCTGGTCGTCAATTCCTCGCAAGGCGGCGGGAGCAAGGATACCTGGGTGGTGGAGGAGGAAGAGGGGGAATCATGAGACAAGATTGTAGGGCGACCCGCCTGAGGCGGGTTGCCCAGGAGTCAGGGCAGGCGGGGCGCCCGCCCTACAACCTATGCTGAGCCGGGTCGCTGATTCCCTTTACTGGATGAGCCGCTACATCGAGCGGGCGGAAAACAACGCGCGCATTCTCGACGTCAACCTCCAGCTCCTGCTCGATCTCGGAAATCAGTCGGAGGCCGAAATCATGGACCATTGGGCGCCGGTCATTGCCTCGCTCGAGGAAACGGAGCTTTTCGGTTCGCTCTATGAAAAGGCAGACGGCAGTTCGGTGACCGAGTTTGTCACCTTGCAGAAGAAGAATCCGAACTCGATTTTCTCCTGCCTCTCGCACGCCCGCGAAAATGCGCGCACCACCCGCGAGCAAATTTCGAGCGAGATGTGGGAGCAGGTCAACCGGCTCTATCTTTATGTGAAAAGCGACGGGGCAAAGAAGCTCCTGCGGACCAGTCCGCACGAGTTTCTGAAGCGGATTATCTCGGGCTCGCATCTTTTCCAGGGCATGACCGACGCGACCATGTCGCACGGTGAGGGCTGGGACTTCATCCGCATCGGAGCGCTCCTCGAACGCGCCGATTGCACGTCGCGCATCCTCGACGTGAAATATCACATTCTGCTGCCCTCGGGCGAAGACGTCGGCGGCAATGTCGACACGATCGAGTGGATGGCGGTGCTGAAATCGTGCAGCGGCCTGGAGGCCTATTGCAAACTTTACGTCAGCCAGGTCGCGCCCTGGAAGGTCGCGCAGTTCCTCATCACCGATCGTGAATTTCCGCGCTCGATTCGGTTTTGTATCGACTCGCTCGACAACGCGCTGCACCGGATTTCGGGCGCGCCGGAGACCCGCTTTACGAACGAAGCGGAACGGTTATCGGGCCGGCTGCGTTCCGATGTCGATTACGTCACGATCGGCGAGATCTTCGAGTTTGGTCTGCACCAATATCTGGAAGCGATCCAAGAGCGGCTCGTGGAAGTGAGCGAGGCGATGTATGACACCTACTGCGCCAGCCTCGGGGCGTAGAGCGGGGCTGTCCCTCGAGGGTTGGGGTGCGTGCGGCTGCCGGCGCAGAATCGGGCCGCGCGGAAGCGCGTTCTTCCGGAGGGCCATGCTTCCGCATGTCCAGTTGCAGGCCAAGGCTTAGCCTAACGACTCATATTTTTCGCGAGTCGTAGGCCCAGTGGAGCAATGCCTGCCTTTGTTTCCGGCGACAGGTGAGATCGCCGCGGCGGCAATTCTTTTTTAGCTGCGCGAGATGGCGACGCACAGCCCGCCAGCGCTTGATCTGGCGCTCGTCATCGACGCAACGCCTTCCCAGGTAGTAACGGCAATACCACTGAAACCAGCCGCGTGGATCTTCGTGATGGATCCATCCTTTCTCGCGCCAGACGGAGAGCGGCTGGGAGGCATTGACGCCAAAGAAGTTGAGCTTCGGCGCATGGCGCTCGGAACAAAGTTTCGCCTTGTCAAACCAGTCGTCAGGGAATTCCGCCTGGCAATCGGTCAGGTATTTCCCGCCGAAAACACCCAGGCGCAGCATTTGTTTCGGCGTCAACTCGGGACGAAAGCCCGCGGCAAAATCTTTCCCGGTCGGTTTGGTGAGAAGGTATTCATAACCGCGCTGCATCCGATCGTTCACCTTGATTCGCTTCGGTTTCACCCGTGGCAGTAAAAGACCGGCCGAAAGTGAAGGCAAACCAGCCGTGAGCGGCGCGGTGCCTGTGGCTGGACGCGGCGGCGGTCCCGCCTATTCGGTGTGTCGGATCTGCATTCCAACGACGCAAACGTCGTCCGCGAAGGTTTCGCTTTGCGAATAGCGGCGAATATCAGCCAGGACCCGGTTGAAGAATTCCTCCGGGGCCAGCGCGGCATGACGGCTGACGGTCGTGCGCAGTTCCTCCTCCGTAAAAAATGCGCCGGTTGCATCCTCGACCTCGAAAAGTCCATCGGTAAAAAGCATGACAAGGTCGCCCTTGCCCATCGCTCGGGTGGAGGTCGAATAATGGGCGGACGAGAATATGCCCATGGCCGGACCGCGCGCTTCCTGGCCGTCGAGCTTTTCGGCGGAGGCGCCATCCCGCCGGAGGTGGAGCGCGCTGGGATGACCGGCGTTGGCGAAGCGCAACTCCGCCCGTTGCACATCGGCCACGACATAAAAACAAGTGGCAAACATGGTCGTGCCCGCCTGCTTGAGAATGACGGTGAGCGCGCGGTTGATGCGGGTGAGCAATTCGCCCGGGTTGTGCGCGAGCTGCGAATGCTCCTCGACCAATCCGCGGATCATCCCGGTGACGAGCGCGGAACGCACCCCGTGTCCCATCACGTCGCAGATCAGGACGCCGGCCGCCTTTTCGCCCACCGGGAAAACACTGAAGAAATCGCCGCTCACATCGCCGGTCGGAAAGTAAAGGCTGAGAAAACCCAGGGCGCTCTCGTCGGGCGGCGCACCGGCCGGGATGGTGGGAAATTTCTGTGGCAACAAGGCCACCTGCAGCTCGCGCGCCATTTGCAGTTCCTCTTCCATTTGCAGGTTTTTCTCGCGCAGCTCGCGGGTCCTTTTCTCGACGCGCTCTTCCAATTGCGCATTGAGCTTGAGCAACTCCGCGCGCGCCCGATTGCGCGCCGCTTCCGCGCGGTCGATCCGCCCGCCGACCACGCGCGAAACCTGGGACACGATCGCGGTGATCAAAAAGGCGAAAGCGAGCGCGCCGAGCGCGGAAACGACCGCCGGATTCGTGCGGACAGTCTTGAGGAGTGTGGCGCCGACCCAGCCATTGATGAGCGCGGCGGCGATGATGACCGGCACGAAAGCGCGGAGTAACACCGCCCGCGTGGATTTGCCGAGGAAAGTTCGCAAGGGCCACTCCGCCGCGCCGGCCGACGCAACGATCGCAAGGCCGCAGAGGAAAAAACCCCACGCCGTCGAGAGTGCGACCGGAATGATACGGCCGCCGTAGAGCAGCGGTGTTCCGTACCAATAACCGACCAGAATCACTGCGCTGATGATCGTTCCGATTGCCCCGAGCGCGCCCGCCCATTGACGGAAGCCACCTCCCGTCAGCGCGAACAGACCGAGCGCGGTGAAAATGAAATCCACCGCCGTGAGGGGCGCCATGCGCCCGGTCGGCACGGCGCCGAACATTTCCGGATTCCGGACGAACCAGATGTCGATCGGGGAATGGCGGCCGCTCAGGAATTCCGCCACCTTCGCGAGGGCAAGGAGAAGCACCGCGGCCGCCAGCAACCGCGGAATCCAACGCCGGCCGGGCCGTTGCAATTGCAGGAGGAGACCGATGCCGAGGAGCGAAAAACAGAGAGCGGTGCTCGGCGCCATCGGGATGTAGCGGGCGCGCACGCTGGCCAAAAGTTGCAGCCCGGAAACCCAGCCGACGAAAGTCAGTAACGCGCACAGGAGGGTGAACGACGCGCCAAGCAACGCGATTGTGCGCAAGACACCGCTCGGGAGTTTGCCCTCGGCCATGCGGGAAGTTTGACCGAATCGGACAAGGCTGTCCAAACCTCTTCGCGGCCGGATAACCAGTGGCGCGTATCCGTCATTTGTATCGCAATGAACTTTGTGTTTGATATACGTGAGTCACGTATATGCACGGCGACGGACAAGACGCGAAAAGAAGGAACGGCTGCTATATGAGCAAGTGATACAGGGCACTAGCCGGCGTCGCGCCCGTAAAGATCGGGCCGCCGATGAGCAAAAACCGGCATCCGTTCCCGGACGGCATGGATCACTTCGAGAGAAAAATCAGCCACGAGCAGCTCTTCACGATCAGCGGAAGCCGCCGCCACGACCACGCCAGAGGGGTCGATCACCGCCGAGCTGCCGCAGAAGGGCACGCCGTCATCCCGGCCGACGCGATTCGCGAGAATGACGTAGCTTTGGTTTTCGATCGCGCGCGCCGTCGCCAGGACGCGCTGATGTTCGACGCGCGGAAACGGCCAGGCTGAAGAAATGATGAAGACGCTGACACGGTGGCGCAGGGCGAGCGCGCGATAGATTTCCGGGAAACGAAGGTCGTAGCAGATCGTCAGGCCAAATTTCCACGGCCCAGAGTCGAAGCTGACCAGCGCGTCGCCCGGAGTGCAACACTTGTCCTCGTCGATCGGCGCGAAGAGATGCGTCTTGCGATATTTGGCCACGATTGCGCCGCTGGAATCGAGCACGACCTGCGCGTTGTAGATGCGATCGTCGACTCGTTCCGACACTCCGCAGATGATCGCGAGCGAAAGGGTCCGCGCGATTTTCTGCAACTCGGGAACCGCTCCTTCGCTCCAAGGCGTCGCCCGCTCGCGGATGACCTGCATGGTGTAGCCGGTATCGGCCATTTCGGGAAAGAGAACGAGTTCCGCGCCGGCGGTCTTCGCGCGCCCGGCAAAGTTGCGGATCTTCGCAAGGTTGGCGGCGAGATCGCCCAG
>DATMNS010000147.1:0-6734 GCA_035568735.1 Chthoniobacterales bacterium
ATCTCCCAGATATCGCCCACCGTTTTTGGCCCTTTCTCGAAAGCGTGTTGGTCGTCGAACAAACCATGGAAGACGCCGTCGATGGCCAGGTCGCGATCGGCCAGCGCTTCGATGATTGCGCCGGCGATCAGCCATCCGACTTCGCTCGGCTCACCGACTCGACTTTTCACACTCAGGGTGTCAGCCAGTTCGCCGATTGGTTGCGCGAGGACGGCGGCGGCGCGATCCAGCTGTGGTTGGGCGCGACTGAGGACCACCGGATCGCACGGAATTCGACCGTCCATCAGTTCGGTGCGCGCTTCCTGGCGGAGAAGTTTTTTCGACCCGCGATCAAACCACAGATCGACTCGCCCGACGTGGATACCGAAGTGATCGGCCTGGGTGAGAACGACACCATTCGTTAGGCGGCTCGGGATGTCCTGGTGGGTGTGCCCAGCAATAAAAACGGCGGATTGCGGGAACTCGGCCGTGAGCGCGATGCAACGGTTGGCAAAATCGTCGCCCTCGGTTCGCTCTTTCAAGCCCATGTGTCCGGCCAGGACGACGGCATTCGCGCCCTGCGCCTGCGCCTCCCGAATCGCGCGGCGGACGGGCTCGACCGGATTCTGGAACTCGATCCCCTCGATAAATTTCGAGGGAAACCAAAAGGGCATTCCAGGTGTCGTTAGGCCGATAATCGCAAGCTTGATCCCGGCGATTTCCTTGAGAACAAAGGGCTGAATTTTCGCGAAGGGATGTTGCGCGTCAGCGAAGTGGCCGGCAGGTTTTCCTTCGAGCAGTGTATTCGCCGCGAGGACCGGCATCGCCGAACGCGCGACGGCCTGCCGGAACGGCTCCACGCCCCAGTCGAACTCGTGGTTGCCCACGATCCAGGCGTCGTAGCGCAGGAGGTTGAAAAGCTCGATCATCATCCCGCCCTGATCGCGCAACGCGAATTCGGTGCCCTGGTAGACGTCGCCGATGTCGATCAGGAGCGAGTTTGGATTCTCCATCCGCCAGCGCCGAATCTGGGTCACGCAACGGGCCAGGCCGCCGAGATCCCTCTGACCGTTGTAATCGACCGTCGGCAAAATGTGGCCATGCAGATCGGTCGTGTGAAAAACCGAGATGGTGACCATATCCGGATTTTCCGCCGCGCGCAGCCACGACGGCCACGCGCCGGCGAGCGCGGCGCCGCCGAGAACGCGGAGAAATTCACGACGATCGGGAGAACCCATTTTCACGGCGCACCGTTTCGATTTTGACTCTCGCGGGCGGAGCGACAAGCTTTTCCGCAAGATGAAGCTGGAGGGTCTGGATCATATCGCGCTGGCCGTGCGCGACGTGGAGCGCTCGGTGCGGTGGTATGTCGAAGTGCTCGGCCTGGAGAGGCAGCACGAGGGCGCGTGGGATGGCGTTCCGAAATTCGTGGGCCGGGGAGCAACCGGGATTGCCTTGTTTCCGCTCCGCGCACCCGAAAATTCGTTAGGCCAGGGTAGTCCGATCCGCGTGCTGCATTTCGCCCTGCGGGCTGACCGGGAGAATTTTCAACGTGCCCAGAACGAGTTGCAGGCGCGCGAAGTTGATTTTCACTTCGAGGACCACGGCATCGCGCACTCGATTTATTTTTGCGATCCCGACGGCCACAAACTCGAGATTACGACCTACGAGGTGCAATAAGAACGCGCGGCGAGGTGTTTCGTTAGGCGCGAGGACGCTGCGGAAGCGCGTGCGCCCCGGAGTTCACGGGCGGCGGCGTGTCGTTAGGCAAAGGCGCTCGTCAGGCGATGCGGCCGCAGCAGTTTTTGTACTTTTTCCCGCTGCCGCAGGGGCACGGCTCGTTCCGGCCGACTTTCGGCGTCTCGCGGCGCACCGGAGCGAGTTCCAATTTCACTTCACCGTCGCCCTCCGCATCGCCGTTGCCGCTCATCGCGCCGCCGATTCGCTCCGGCCGTCGCCCGGGGAGCGGGCCATTCGCGGTCGGAGCATTCGGCGCCTGCTGGCGCATGAGAAATTGCGGGAGGGTGGAAAGAAACGTCTCGAAAGCCTGCAGGTTTGAGGTGCTGCGAAAGAGATTGTGCAGCACTTCGTTTTTGATGTTGGCCATCAGGTCGACAAACATCTCGTAGGCTTCCGTCTTGTATTCGATGAGCGGATCCTTCTGCGCGTAGCCGCGGAGGTAGACACCTTCACGAAGCGCGTCCATCGCGTAAAGATGCTCCTGCCAGAGGCGATCGATCGCGTTCAGGATGATGTAACGCTCGAGGCTCTTGACCGCGGCGGGCTCTTCATGGCTCGACTTGCGTTCGTAGGCTTCCTTGATTTTGGCGATGAGGAACTGGGCGTTCTCGTCCGGCGAGCGGGTCTCGAACTGCGCCTTCTCTTTCGTTAGGCCAAGCGGGAAGGTGGTGTTGACCCAATGGAGCAAGCCGGCGTGGTTCGGCTCGTCCGTCGAGGCGCCGGTGCCGAGATATTCCGTCACCTTCGCCGGAACCGCTTCATCGATCACTTCGTAGACCAGCTTGTGCGGATCCTCCGTGTCGATGACTTCGTTGCGATAGGTGTAAACGACCTCGCGCTGGTTGTTCATCACGTCGTCGAAATCGAGGGTGCGTTTACGCGCGAGATAATTGCGCTGCTCGACGCGCTTTTGCGCGGTCTCGACCGATTTGTTGAGCCAGCGGTGCTCCAGCTCCTGGCCTTCCTCGAGACCAAAGCGTTCCATGATTTTTGTCATTCGATCGGCCGCGCCGAAGTTGCGCATGAGATCGTCTTCGAAGCTGACGTAGAAACGGGTCGCTCCCGGGTCGCCCTGGCGCGCGCAACGTCCGCGTAGCTGGCGATCGATGCGGCGCGATTCGTGGCGCTCGGTGCCGATGACGTAGAGCCCGCCCGCTTCCGGCACGCCCGGCCCGAGTTTAATATCGGTGCCGCGGCCGGCCATGTTGGTTGAGATGGTGACGGTGCCCGGCTGGCCGGCGCGCTGCACGATCTCGGCTTCCTGCCGGTGATATTTCGCGTTCAGCACGTTGTGCGGAATTTTTTCACGCTTGAGCATGCGGCTGAGCAACTCGGACGCCTCCACGCTCACGGTGCCGACCAGGATCGGCTGCGAAACGGCGTGCCGCTCGGCGATTTCCTTGATTACGGCGTTGTATTTTTCGCGGCGCGTTTTGTAGATGCGGTCGTTGGCGTCGGCGCGCGCGACCGGGCGATTGGTCGGGATGACAGCGACGTCGAGTTTGTAAATGTCGTGAAATTCGTTCGCCTCGGTCTCGGCGGTGCCGGTCATGCCGGCGAGTTTGTGGTAGAGCCGGAAATAATTCTGGATCGTGATGGTGGCGAGAGTTTGCGTTTCGCGATCGATCTGCACGCCTTCCTTCGCCTCGACGGCCTGGTGCAAGCCGTCGCTCCAGCGCCGGCCCGGCATTTTGCGGCCGGTGTATTCGTCGACGATGACGACTTTGTTTTCCTCCACGACGTAGGCGACGTCCTTCTCGAAGAGGCAATAGGCGCGGAGCAATTGCGAAATGTTGTGAATCTGCTCGGCCTGTTTGTCGCAAATCTCCTGGCGCTCGGTCTTCATCCGATCTTTTTCCTCGTCGGAGAGCGTGCGGTTGAGGTCGATGTCGGTGAATTCGCTGATCAAATCCGGGAGCACGAAAGAATCGGGGTCGTCCGGATTCAAAAACTCGCGGCCCTTTTCGGAGAGATCGGCTTCGTGCGACTTCTCATCCATCGTAAAGAAGAGTTCTTCCTTGAGGGCGAAGAGTTCCTCCTTGCGGGTGTCGGTATAAAACGAGAGTTCGGCCTTATCGATCGCCTTGCGTTTTTCCGGGTCCTCCATCATCCGCAGGAGCTGCTTATTGCGCGGCTGTCCGAGTTTTACCTTGAACATGAGCACCCCGGGATCGAGACGGGACGCAGCATAACGGACATCGGCATCCGTGATTTGGCCGTCTTTGCCGGTGCCAGCGACCTCCGTGAGATGCGCGCGCAGATCCGTGGCAAGCTTTCGGACCGACTCGGAAATCGTCTGTCCCGCCGGCTCGTTAGGCGTGAAGGTCGGAGTCTTTTCGTGATCAAAACGGGCGAATAGTTCAACCGCCTCGCCCGCAAGACGATTGCAGAGTAAGTTCTGCTTGCGCACGAGCTGGTCGACGAGCGGCTTGAGCCGATCGTATTGGTGCGTCGAGACGGTGGCCGGGCCGCTAATGATGAGCGGGGTGCGCGCTTCGTCGATCAGGATGGAATCGACTTCATCGACGATGGCGTAATGATAGCCGCGCTGCACCTGCTGCTCGCGGGTCGTAGCCATGCCGTTGTCGCGCAGGTAATCGAAACCGAACTCCGAGTTGGTCCCGTAGGTAATGTCCATTGCGTACTGCTCGCGCCGGAGATCGGGCGGCTGATCGTGCTGGATGCAGCCGCAGGATAATCCGAGGAAAGTGTAGAGCTGGCCCATCCATTCCGCGTCGCGCCGGGCGAGGTAATCGTTCACCGTCACAAGATGCGCGCCTCGACCGGCGAGCGCGTTGAGGTAAAGCGGGAGCGTGGCGACGAGCGTTTTGCCTTCGCCCGTGGCCATTTCCGCAATGCGACCGCGGTGCAGCACGATGCCGCCGATGAGTTGCACGTCGAAGTGCACCATGTTCCAGGTCATCGGCTGGTCGCAGACCGGAAAGGTTTCCTGCCGCTCGGTCAGGCGGCGGGCGGCGTTTTTCACGACCGCGAAAGCTTCCGGCAAAATCTCCTCCAGGCGGCGCGCCAGCGCCTCAGGGTCCTCGATCGTGGAAAGCTCGGAATTCCAGGTCGCGGTCTTCGCGCGCAACTCGTCGTCGGAAAGCGCCTTAAACTGCTCGTCGAAGGCGTTGATCGCGCGCACGATGGGCTGTAACCGCTTGATCTCGCGCTGATTTTTCGAGCCGAGTATTTTCTTTAGAATCCAACTAACCATGAGGGCGGTACTATCGACGAGATTCGCCCACGATCAATCGCGGGCGGTCTGGTTGTAGCTGGGGGCGTTGACCCCGGTGGGGGTAAAGCGTTGCCGCGCGGCCGGGGTCAACGCCCCCGGCTTCAAAACGTCCGGCGCGCTCCTCGTCTCCGTTGTGTGCGGAAATTTTGCGGCTAAGCTCGGGCGATGAAAAAGATTGTTGCAACCAATGACGCGCCCGCCGCGATCGGGCCTTATTCGCAGGCCATCCGCAGCGGCCCGCTGCTCTTTTGTGCCGGGCAAATCCCGCTCGATCCCCAGACCGGCCAGATCGTTTCCGACGATATTTCCGAGCAGGCGAGGCGGGTGCTGGAGAATATCGCCGCCATCTTGAAAGCCGCGGAGTTGAATTTCAGCCACGTGGTCAAGACCACCATCTTCCTCACCAGCATGGGTGATTTCCAGACCGTGAACGAAATCTACGCGACCTATTTCCGGGAAAATCCGCCGGCGCGTTCGACCGTCGCCGTTTCCGCCCTGCCCAAAGGCGCCAGGGTCGAGATCGAAGTCATCGCCATGGCGAGTGCCGCCGGCGACAGCGGCAAGACCGTCGGCGATACCTCGGGCTAGTCGGGGAGGCGCCGCGCGATGAATTGCGGCCAGCTCGCCGACAAACTGCGCGATCTTGCCTGGGATAGCGTGATCTCGGCGGCATCATTGTCGGCTAGGAGATCGGCCGGTCGTTAGGCAAACGCCACCTCTTCGCCGAGAAGGAAGCAGGCGGCCTCGTCCTGCGCCGCGGATTTGTGATTTCGCCTAACGAAAAATTCATCGTCGCGGAGGATGTTGTGAGCCGCGGCGGCCGCGTGCAGGAAACGATCGACATCGTCCGCCGGCACGGCGGTATCGTCACTGGCGTCGGTGTGATCGTCGATCGGAGCGGCGGAAAAGTGCAAGATTATGGCTGCCCCTTCCGGAGTTTGATCGCGATGAACGTCGAGACCTTCCCGGCGGACGAGCTTCCTCCCGATTTGGCTGCAACCCCCGCGTCCAAACCCGGCAGTCGTTGAGCCGTTTGCCGCATTGATTCTTCAGGAGGGCCGGTCTATCCGTGACTGGCCGGGTTCATTCCCGAGTCCCCATGAGTTTGAGTTCGAACGCCATTTGTATTGCGGGCGCCCACCGCTCTGGCACTTCCATGCTGACGCGGCTGCTGCACCGCTGCGGACTTGATCTCGGGCCGGAAAGTGACCTGATGCCCGCAGCATCTGATAACCCAGACGAGGCTTTTCGGGACAAGCCGGTTTGGGGTTGGAAGGATCCGCGCAATTGCCTCACAATGCGCTTTTGGACCAGCATGCTGCCAGGCCTCGAGACAGTCATCATGGCGCGCATTACGCGCGCTCGCTGCGCCTCTAGGAAATCCTGGCCATCCGGATAAGAATGTCGAAAAATATCTGACTTGGCGGGCGTCTCATCCCGAAACTGCGTCCCTGGGCGACGAGATACAGGCTTTACGGTGCTATGGTATTGCGCTGCCCGCCCCTTTGGTAGGCCCTGACTCGGTGGCAACTCCTCCTCAGCCCGCTACCAGCCCTCCGCCGCACGAGAATCCAATCGAATGCGTCAGGGTGCGTCAGACCGGAGGGCGCTGAAGTCTCGATCATCTTTCCTGTCTAAAACCAGATCGAATTCACGAAGACGTGTCTCGCTTCGGTGCAGCGGCACTCCGATGGCATGCCCTATGAGGTCATCGTAGTGGATGACGGTTCGACGCCCTCGACCGTCGCAGTGCCCGCCTTGCTAAAAAACGCCAAAG